>JBBRJE010000066.1:0-11000 GCA_038219845.1 Bacteroidia bacterium | reverse complement strand
GCAGATAATTTGTTTGGAACGCCCGCCACCAACAGGAACTATAAAACGCAGACTTCCTTCTCCCATGGATATTTTTCATCTAAAAAATTCCCTGATTATAATTTTTCTATCTTTAATGAAACTACACTAAGCACGATTAATGATGAAGGCAAAACCGATGACCATGGCCATGCCCTTCAAAATATTATAATACCTGATTATAATGATATGGGATTGCTTCAAGCCCGCGTCTTTACTACTGTTTTCGACGAGAATGGCCGACCTGTGAACCGGGCGAAAAGCTATACCATCTATACCCAGGATGTATTTTACGGCGTTTACCTGGGCGATTATTATTACGATACACAACGGCCCCTAACTTTTAAGGTGATCGGTGTAGACAATAAAGGAGAAGCAAAAACCTCTACAGCCAATGTAACGATCATCAGGCACGAATGGTATAATATGATTGAACGCAATGGAGATAATGTCCGATATGTTTCTAAGAATATGGACAATACCATCTATAATAAGCAGGTAACGCTGAATGGGGAGACGCCTGTTACATTTACGCCTACGGTAAGCGGCGAATATGAGGTAAGGGTGCAAAGAGAAGGATCGGGCGCATATATCTCGCAACATTTTTATTGCTATGGCTGGGGAAGCACAGACAATAATTCATTCGAGGTAAATAATGAAGGAAATATTGATATTGTATTTGATAAGGAAAAGTACAATACAGGTGACAAAGCACATCTTTTATTAAAGACACCTTTCGCAGGGAAATTATTAATCACAGTGGAACGTAATAATGTTTTTGATTATTTTGTGATTCAATCAGATAAGAAATCGGCCCAGCTGGATCTTCCGATCAAGGAAGATTATCTCCCCAATATTTATGTGAGCGCCACACTCTTCCGTCCGGTTGACGACCAGAGTGCCATGCCTTTAACTGTTGCCCATGGCTATGCTTCAGCGATGGTAGAGAAGCCTTCGAATAAGATGAATGTGAGTATTAATGTCACGGAGAAATCACGCTCTATGACGAAGCAAACTATACAGGTAAGTACCGGTGAGCCCAATGCGGAAATCACGATTGCCGCAGTAGATGAAGGAATATTACAGGTTAAAAATTTCAAGACCCCCGACCCGTATAACTTCTTTTACGCCAAGCGGGCGCTTGGCGTGGGCAGCTTTGATATCTATCCTTATCTTTTTCCTGAATATGGAAAACATCCTGCGACTGGAGGAGACGGCTATGATTTAAAAAACCGCACCAACCCGCTTCCCAATAAACGCGTTCAGCTGGTGGCATTCTGGAGCGGCTTGCTGCATACAGATGGAAATGGCAAACTGACTTATACCATCGATATACCACAATTTAGCGGCGACCTTCGCGTGATGGTGGTGGCTTATAAAAATAAGGCTTTTGGCAATGCAGAGAAACATATCAAAGTAGCCGACCCGGTGGTTTTAAGCGCCTCCCTTCCGCGATTTTGCAGTCCTGGCGACCTTGTGAATATGTATGTCACCATAAGCAATACCACGTCCAAAGAATCCTCCATTAATATTTCAGCCATAGCAGATGGCGCCCTGAGCATAACTGATCCACCCCAAACATTAAATATCAAAGCAAATAATGAGGCCGTCGTTTATTTCAAGGTTAATGCAAAAAATATTATTGGCACAGGGAAGGTGAAAATAATTGCCAAAGGAATGGGGGAGCAGTTCAGCAATGAAACACAGTTGAGTGTTCGTCCGGCGGCCAGCCTGCAAAAGAAAAATGATATGGGAGTGGTTGCTGCAGGAAGCAATACCACCATCGACATGACGGATAATTTTATATCACAAACACGCAACGCACGGCTGCTTGTTTCTAAAAGTCCGGTAATGGCCATTGGCAATCAGGTAAAATATCTATTGGGTTATCCTCATGGCTGCGTGGAGCAAACGGTATCCAAAGCATTTCCTCAAATTTATTTTACAGAGATCTCCAAAAATATTTATGGTACTACTTCACAGCTCAAAGAAGGAGCCAATGAGCTGAATCCAAAATATAATGTGCAGGAAGCTATTCATAAGCTCGAGCTGATGCAATTGTCGAATGGTGGCATGACCTATTGGATGGGATATAATTATGAATCATGGTGGGGCAGCGTATATGCGGCGCATTTTTTAGTCGAAGCTCAGAAGGCAGGATATGATGTAAACAATGGCTGTCTTAACCGGCTTTTCGATTACCTCAATGATAAATTAAAAAGTAAAGAAACAGAAGAGTACCGATACTATCAGAACGGCAATATCATCACCCATAAATATGCCAAGAGGGAAAATATTTATGCTTTGTATGTGCTTGCATTAAGCGGGAAGGCGCGCGTAGCTACCATGAATTATTATAAGCAAAACCTGGAGCTCTTAAACCAGGATGAAAGATATTTATTAGCCAGCGCTTATTTTTACAGCGGCGATAAAAACAGCTATAATCAGCTCCTACCGGCTAAATTCGCCGACGATTACAGTGTCAATGCCTGGGGTGGATCATTTTATTCCCCGGTGCGCAACGAGGCCCTATCACTGAATTGCCTGGTAGATGCAGATATGAATAATACCCAGATCCCTGAAATGGTGCACCACCTGGTGATGCAGGTGAAGAGCCGTAACAACCTTAATACCCAGGAAGCTGCATTCACTTTTCTGGCATTAGGCAAAATTTCAATGCATGCCAATGCCAGCAATGTAAAAGCAACAATCAGCCGGGATGGCGCTATCATTGGTTCGTATAACGGAACAGATTTCAGCTTGAATTCGGCCAATGCTTTTGGCAAAGTGAATATAAATGTCACCGGCAGCGGTGCCTTATATTATTTTTATGAGAGTGAAGGTATCACAGCTGATGGTAGTTTTAAGGAGGAAGATGAACACCTCCAGGTGCGTCGTACTTTTTATAACCAGTATGGCCAGGAGCTGGGCAATAAGGTGAAGCAAAATGACCTGGTGGTGGTGAAGATCACTGTAATGGGAGATGCTGAAAATATTGAAAATGTAGTGATCACGGATATGCTACCTGCCGGCTTTGAGATAGAGAATCCAAGGCTTACAGAAACAAATGAATTGCCATGGATCAAAAGCAAGGATTACCCGCAATATATTGATATGCGGGATGACCGGATCAATTTTTACACCACTGTAGGTGTGCATCCGCGCATATTTTATTATTTGTGCAGGGCAGTAACCAAAGGCACTTTTGTATTAGGACCTGTCGGTGCAGATGCCATGTATAACTATGATTACCGCAGCTATCGGGGAAGTGGTAAGATGGTGGTGGAATAATTTTGTTAGTGTGCTATGAAATTGCCTGATGTAGCAAGAATTGGTTAAGATTATTAATTCTATTATCTGCGCTTATTTTTCTTAATTGCAGGCAATTTATAAGCTTCTACCTATTGAATAAATTTTCTTTTTGTTTTATGATTTGCCTCTGTTCCCTCCGGGCCATGGCTCAGAATCCCGATGTAGAGCAAAGTGAGGAATTTAGCCTGAAAGATTATAATGACATCACCCCGAAGCCTGCTGGATATAATTTAAATTCATTTTTCACCTATACCGTTTACAAGAACCAGATTCATCTGCAGGAATTCAGCAAAGTGAGGCTAACACTTACGAAGGAGCTGATTGTAGATCTGCCAGGCGATGAAAAATCGGAGCGTACGGTATTAAAATTAATAAGCAGCCACATTAATGCCTGTAATTATTTTATCAGCTCGGAGATAGATAAAAAACTCGGTCTTTATAAAGTGTATGGGTTCAGTATAAATTATCTGGGTAAAAGCACGCTGCCTGTACTATTGGAAAAGATGAGCCTTAAATATTGGAAACAGGACTGGACCTATGGTTTTACCGTATCTCCGAATGAAAAATATTTCGTGATCTACCACGATTTTTCTATAAATCCGGAGGTGGAAAATCTTTTGGAATTTAAAATATACGACCTGCCGGCTACCGACATGAAAAGGGAGAGCAGTATCAGGCTGCCTGCTTCACTTGAGAATTATAAGCTCATGAATATAATGATTGACGACAGTGCCAGGTTTTTTTTGACCATTATTCGGAGATCAGTAACCGTGGGCGAAACAGACTACAAGCTTTTTACTTATTTTGAAGAAGATGGTGAATCGCTGGAAGAGATTAAAATTTTCCGCCATTTATTTCCTTTCAATGTCAGCTTTGTCATGGATAAAACCAATACTATTTTTTGCCTGGGATTAATGCTGGATGAAAATAATTTAACACAGATCAAGGGTTATTTTTGCATCCGGGTAAGTAATGTGAATCCTGTGGTAATCAGCAAGAGCGCTATTCCTATAGACGAGGAGTTTAATACAGCTTATTTTGGTGGACAGGAAGGACATACTTATCGGGTCATTTGCAATTTGCCATTATTATCAGCGGTGATGCGCACCGATTCCAGTTGGATATTCAGCTCAGAAGTAATGTATTCAGGCTATGAAACGGGTGAGAATTTGGGCAGGACGGTTTATTTCTATGGAGATATTCTTACCGCCATAGTTTCAAAGGAAGGCAGACTCCTGAATATTAAAATATGCACGAAGAACCAGCTTGGGAATGAAGCCGATCATAATTTAGGTTGTCTTGTAGCTCAAAGCGCAGCAGGCGTTTCCTATATTTACCTGGATAATCCTAAAAATTATAAGAATGATAAACGCGTAAAAAATTGGGGCATGGAGAAAAAAGGCTTCGCGGTTGTGGTCTCTGCCTCTGTAGATACCAATGTATCGGTAAAGTATAAAATAATAGAGGAGCTGGGAGGTCTACACCCCACCAATCTAAGGATTAAAGCCGGAGCATGCATCAGCGATAATAATAAGGAATATGTGTTTTTCTACATGAGCCTGAAAGATTTTACGATAATAAAGCTTAGATATCTTTGATAGTTTTATTTTTGAGCCATGTTTAAAAAGTTCGTCATGATTATCTCCCTGCTATTGCTGGCCATTGCAGGGTATTTTAGCTATCTATGGTATTTTACCAATGATAATTTCATGCGGCAGATTTACCTTGTTCCGCGAAATGCAGTATATGTATTGCAGAGCGCGGATCCGGTGAAGAGCTGGAAGAAATTCAGCAATAGTAAAATATGGCAGCATTTAAAACAGCATCCCAAGTTTGAGGGGATCGCAAAAAATGCTGATGCAATCGACAAATTCCTGAATGATAACCAAAAGCTGTTGGGGAGCCTTGGAAGCAGGGAATTCACCATGTCGGCACACGTAACCAAATTTAATGATTACGATTTCTTATTCATTATGGATCTGAGCAAGGCCTCTAAGATTTCCATCCTGAGAAATAGCGTTGAAAATATATTCTCTAATCTCGGTTATAAAGTAACGGTTAGAAAATACAAAGAGGAAACGATATATGAGATGTTTGATGCCGGTTACCATGAAACCCTATACCTTGCTATCATTGCCAACCAGGCTGTATGCAGCTACTATGGCACGCTCATCGAAAATTCAATCGATGAACAATCCAATCCGGTAATTGCCAAAGAAAATAAATTTATCGAAGTAGAGCAAAAAGCTAAAGAAAGCGGACTGGCAAGGTTGTTTATCAATTATAAATATTCAGATGGATTTTTAAGATGCTACCTTAATAAACTTCAGGGTATGACCGCGGATATCAGCTCGGTGCTTGAATTCTCAGGGTTAAATTTAAGCCTGGAAGATGATGAACTTGATATCAACGGCTACACCAATCTTAAGGATTCCACCGATAGCTATTTACTTGCACTGATGCAAAGTGGCAAGGGAAATATCAGCGCATATAAGATTTTACCGGCGCGTACGGCTGCATTCACAAGCCTTGGTTGCAACAATTTCCAGGTCTTTTATGATAACCTGAGCCGGGTGCTTAAAAATGACAGAAAAGCATATAATGAATTTGAAAATAATGTGAACAGGATTGAGAAATATTTAAAGATCGATCTCAAAAAAAATTTCTATAGCTGGATGGGTGACGAAGTGGTGCTTTCACAAAATACATCCGTTATCCGATCGATCCCTGAATATATTCTTACCATTCATGTCAATAATATTCAAAAAGCCAAGGAGAAACTGGATTTGATTGAGGAACAGATAAAAAGACGCACCCCGGCCAGATTCCAGAAGAGCAGCTACCGTGGTCATGAAATTCATTATCTTGAAATAAGGGGCCTCTTTAATGTGCTGCTCGGGAAGTATTTTAATAAAATAGAAAAACCTTATTATACCATCATTGATGATTATATCTGTTTCAGCAATAAGCCCGAAACAATTATCGCATTGGTGGAAGATTATGAAAATAAAAACACCCTGGCTAACGATGACGAATTTAAATCGCTGATCAATCGTTGTAATAGTAAAGCATCCGTCTTCTGTTATGTGAATGGCAGCCGTTATTTCAATTCTATCCTGGGCGAATTAAAAGGGGAACGCAGGAATGCAGCTCTGGCAAACAAAAAGTATATCACCTGCTTTCGTAATACCGCCTTTCAGATGGTATCCAATGAAAGGAGCTTTGATACCCGGCTGCTTTCTGATTTCAAGATACCCCCGGATTCGGAATTGAATACCATTTATACCGAACCTAAATCCATGAATGAGCAAGATACCTTGACAACTCTTGAACGTTTTTATGTAGAGCAGTTTGCCAAAGGAAGCATCATGGAGGATTATGATAATGGCAAACCTAAATTACGCGCCGAAACAAAAGACGGGCTGAAGGATGGTAAGTACAGTGAGTATTATGAGGATGGCAGCATCAAAGTTAAAGGCAATTATAGCAAAGGAAAAAAAGACGGACGTTGGAAATATTTTGATCAGGATGGTAAAATGATCAGGAAAGAGAGGTATGATGAAGGAGTGGTTAAATAAGGCGCAAGCAGGAGTGGCACTTTTTTTGATGCAACGTAAAATAAAATCAACCCGTCTCATGAAAAAATTATTACGCTTCTTTCCTGCTTTGATTATTTGTATATTTCTATTCTCCTGCCAGGCTGATAAGAAGCCGCGCAATAATGTGGATAAGCCCGAAACATTAAATTCTGATTCTGTTAGGGATACGGTGATTACTGCACCCCAGGATAATACCCAGGTAGATTCAACTAAAACGGTTAAGCCAGTGAATTGATTAAGCACATTCGTTGCCTGACTTGCTTAGCTTTTGAATGAAGTTCATTCAATTAACTAATGATGCTAATCAACAATTAATAGAAAGTTATTTATTCTGTACCGCTCGATAATCCAAGCTCCTGCACTGTTTTCCAATTTCTAGTGGTGGATTTTACTTTTAGCTTGTTTTCAAAAAAAGTATTGCTCAGCTTGCTATTGCCATACCCTGCCGGACAAAATAAATAAATACGTTTATCAATTATCACGAATTCATCGGGCGGGTAGTTTATATTTTTTAGGAGTTCAGCATTCTCTGCTGATGGAGCTTCGGAAAGGAAGGTGACATGCAGCTTCGTAATGTCTTCGTGACGCGGGGAAACAAAAGGATTATTCTTAATAACGGTCATCCATTCCTCTGATTCCAATACCAAAACCGGAACTTCAAATCCAAACTGAATTGTAATTGCGTCAGCTATTTTTTTCTCAAGGCTTTGTGGTTTTATTTTTTTTGAGCTGAAAATAATATTTTCGCTTTGAATATAAGATCTGACATTTTTAAATCCCAGCTCCTCGTACATCTTACGCAAAGCATCCATCTTAATCATCCTATGACCACTTACATTAATTCCCCGGAGTAGGGATAGATAGGTTGGCATAGCTGGGTATTTAGGATAATATATTTAGAATAGAGACAAAACCCGAACATAAGATTCAAATGGTGAATGGTAATCGTAGAATAAATTTAATATTTATACTATTTCATTTGATCACGCTAAAGTGAAACAGTCAAATCCCCATTCTTACGCTTCGCTTTCTTCCGTAACAACAACTTTATCCATCACATTGCCTTGTTTAATTTTATCAACGATATCTAAACCGTCAATCACTTTTCCAAAGCAGGTATGAACCCTGTCGAGATGGGCTGTATGCGAGCGGCTCAGGCAGATGAAGAATTGGGAGCCTCCGGTATCACGCCCACGGTGGGCCATGCTTAAAACGCCTTTATCATGGTATTGATTATTTCCGGTGAGCTCGCAAGGTATGGTATATCCCGGACCACCGGCCCCAGTGCCTTCCGGATCACCACCCTGGATGACAAAATCGGGGATCACCCGGTGAAATGCAAGGCCGTCATAAAAACCTTTTTTTGCCAGATCCACGAAATTTTTTACGTTGATAGGTGCGTCTTCTTCAAAGAAGTTGACTTTCATTACACCATATTTGGTGTGTATTGCTGCTGTATACATTGCGCGAAGATAAATAATAATTTAAAACCCAAATTTCACCTCAACATAATTATGTTTTATGCATTTTCCAGACGGGCAGACGGAATACACAAGGGCTGCAACAAATCAAAATCGGCGGGTAAAATCGTCTTGGCATTACAACCCTTGTGAAATAAATACATAGAGATAAGAAAACTTGTGAAAATCACAGCTGCTCCAGGTGTTGTTACACTGATTCCCTAAGCAGGTTCTATTGCGTTTGGGCTAATTAATAATTGATAGGACATTAAATGCCAAAATGAATTGTCGTATTTTTGCGCCGTGAGTTATTTACAAGCAGAAAAAGTTTCCAAGGCATTTGGAATGCGTGTTTTATTTGAGGATATTACCCTAGGTATTGATGAAGGACAAAAAGTAGCCCTGGTAGCGAAGAACGGTTCAGGGAAGACCACCTTGCTCAAAATGCTGGCTGGACTTGAAGATCCGGATACCGGTGAAGTGAATTCCCGCAATGGAATAAATATAGGCTACCTGCCACAGGATCCGGATTTTGATGGGGAGACAACAGTTATTGAAACAATATTCAATGCCGAAACTCCGACTATCAATGCAATTAAAAATTACGAACACTGGCTTGATGCCCATGCCCATAAGCATACCAAAGAAACGGAAATAGAATTGCAGGATGCCATGGAGCAGATGGACCACCTGGGTGCCTGGGAATTGGAAAATGATATCAAAACTATTCTCACCCAATTTAAGGTTGCCTTTTATGAGCAGAAGGTGAATACCCTCTCTGGCGGACAGAAGAAACGCCTGGCCTTATGCATCCTGCTTATTAACACCCCTGATGTCATCATTATGGATGAGCCTACGAATCACCTCGATATCGAGATGATTGAATGGCTGGAAGATTATTTATCGAGAAGCAATATCACATTGCTCATGGTTACCCATGACCGGTATTTCCTGGATAAAGTATGCAATGAAATTGTGGAGATGGATGATGGGAAGCTCTATAAATACAAGGGCAATTATGGTTATTTCCTGGAAAAGAAAATTGAAAGGGAAGAAAATGAAACACGAAGTGTGGAGAAAGCCAAGAACCTTTACACCCGCGAGCTCGACTGGATACGCAGGCAGCCCAGGGCTCGAGGCACAAAATCGAAATCACGCGTGGATGCCTTTGATGATGTGGAGAAAGAGGCGCATAAGAAGCTTGGTGAAGACAAGGTGGAGCTCAATATCAAAATGACACGCGTAGGAGGGAAGATTCTGGAATTAAAAAACGTATCGAAATCATATGAAGATAAAAAGCTGATCTTTAATTTTTCCTATACGGTGAAGCGTAACGACAGGATCGGTGTGGTAGGCGCTAACGGTGCAGGAAAATCCACACTCTTAAAGATGATTACCGGCCAATTGAGCCCCGATGCCGGTAAGGTGGTGCTGGGTGATACCATCGTGCTGGGCTATTATTCACAGGATGGATTACAGCTCAAGGAAGACAAACGTGTGATTGAAGTGGTTAAAGACATCGCAGAATATATTCCTCTGGCCAAAGGTGGTAGTATCACTGCCAGCCAGCTCTTGCTAAAGTTTCTTTTCACCCCCGAGCAGCAATATACTTATGTATCAAAGCTCAGCGGTGGAGAGCGAAAGCGATTGTATTTGCTTACGGTGCTTATTAAAAATCCGAATTTTTTAATTTTAGATGAACCTACCAATGATCTGGATTTGATGACCTTGAATGTGCTGGAAGATTTTTTAAATGATTATGATGGCGTATTGCTTATTGTATCCCATGATCGCTACTTTATGGACAAGCTTACCGATCATATGTTTGTATTTGAAGGGGAGGGCGTGATCACCGATTTCAATGGTAATTATACCGATTACAGGCTGATGCTTCTGGAAAAAGAGAAGCAGAAGCGGCTATTGAATAGCAAGCCTTCTAATGCCGCCCAGCAAGCTGCGGGCGCTTCCAATGAGAAACGAAAATTGACTTATAAGGAGAACCTGGAATTGGAAACGGTACAGAAACAAATTGCTGAGCTGGAAACAGAAAAGTCGGCATTGGAAATAGAAATGTCATCAGGGAAGCTTAACCATGAACAGATAAAAGATGCTGCCCATCGTTTCGAAAAAATAAATAAAGCCGTCGATAAAAAAACTATGCGCTGGCTGGAGCTGGAGGATTTGAAATAATTGCCGTTCCTTTTACTATAGTTGACTTTCCATAACCTTTGAGCCCTTCAAATTTGGAAATTAAAGCAGAAGCGGGACTAAAGAGATCATCGCCATCTAAAACCGTGGCATTTATTTTATTAATAATCATGCTCGCCGTTTGATGATGAACAAGGCAAATAAAAAAAAATATGATTAGAAAGTAAAGAAGGTTTTTCATAATTGAAATATAATGGATTGAATCCTAATCGGTCCTTTCAGGCAATGGTTGTCTTATGATAATAGGCAGCAGAAATTGCAGTTGTATCCTATTACCCGATTAACAAGATATTAACCGCTTCAAGGCCTTTATACTGTACTTTTGTTTCACCAAAACATGCGTTCGTCGGTTCTTAAAAGTATCATACTAGCCAGCTCTATCATTATCGCATCACTTGTAGTG
>JBBRJE010000065.1:0-11001 GCA_038219845.1 Bacteroidia bacterium | reverse complement strand
TTTATTATGTAATCGTGACTATCGATGGCGCCTCTTATTCTAAAAAGTTTATAAAACTTTAAGACTGAATTTTTTCCAGAACCTGGTTTCTTATTCCGTTACTAAAAATAGAAATGGGAGCCAAATAATTTTAGAGCCTGCAATCAGTAAGTTATTTAAATTTTCTGTAATTCTTCACTGGATAAAAGGGCTATCCTATTGGACTATTATATCATACCAATAAATTTAAGCGCTTCCTCTTTAGCCTTTTCAGCGAAGTCTTCACCGGCTGAGGCATATAATATTTGTCTTGAAGAATTAATTAACAATCCCAGATCGCCTTTGATAGCGCCATATTTTAATACATCCTGAATATTTCCACCCTGTGCACCAACTCCCGGAATAAGCAGGAAATGATCGGGAACAATTTCGCGAATTGAAGCAAGCGATTCTGCTTTTGTTGCTCCCGCCACATACATTATATTTTCAGGGCTGCCCCATTCTTTTGTAACGCGCAATACTTTTTCAAAAAGGTATTCCGATCCGGTTTTTTGTTGCTCAAAATCGGCGCTGCCGGTATTGCTCGTTAGTGCAAGGATAATTGTGAATTTATCATTGAACTCAAGAAAAGGTTTTATGCTGTCGCTGCCCATATAGGGAGAGACAGTGATCGCATCGAAATTTAATTTCTCAAAAAATGCCCTCGCGTACATCGCGCTTGTGTTCCCTATATCACCTCTCTTGGCATCGGCGATTGTAAAAATAGAATCAGGTATATAATCCAGGGTTGCTTCCATTATATCCCAGCCACGAGAGCCCAGACACTCATAGAAGGCTGTATTAATTTTATAGGCCACACAAGAATCCGCAGTTGCATCAATAATCCTTTGATTAAACTCTAAAATTCCCCCGACATTATTTTTAAGATGCAACGGTATTTTATCGGCATCTGTATCCAAACCTATGCATAGACAGGTTTTTTTAGCCTTGATTTGTGTGATTATGTCTTTACGTGTCATTTGCTGCTATTCTTTCAGAAATTTTTTAACCCACAAAACTATCGGTATACATCGCATCAATTTCATCTTTATATCTTTGTTCCACGATCTTACGTTTCACCTTTAAGGTTAAAGTATATTCACCGCTTTCAATAGTAAAAGGCGTTCGTTTAATAATAAAATTTTTGATCCTTTCAAATTTAGCCAATTCATTGCTTAATTTGTCGATATCCTTTTCCAGCCATTCCTGTATCTCTTTGTTATCAATAAAAATTTGCGGCTCCTGGAAGAAGCTTTCGTTCATCCCAAATGTTTCTTTTAACTCTTCCTTATTGGGGACAATAATAGCGGTAATATATTCCCTTTTATCCCCAATCAGAAAAATTTGCTCCACCTTGGTGCTTTTACTATAACAGGATTCGAGCGGTGTGGGATATATATTTTTCCCCAGACTGTTAACGATCATATTTTTTATACGGTCGGTAATTTTCAGGTATCCTTTATAGAACAAGCCCACATCACCGGTATGAAACCAGCCTTCCTCATCTATCACTTCTTTGGTTGCTTCCGGCTTATTCCAATAGCCTTGCATTACATTCGGCCCTTTCACCAGAATCTCACCTTCCCTACATTCAAATTTAGGATCGAAGCTTTCAAAAGTCTGTATCGTTATTATCTCCTTTGTTTCAGGATCCTGGATGGCACATTGCACACCATCTGCAATCCTGCCAACGGTGCCATATACCTGCCTTTCATATTCATTGATGGAAACGAAAGGGGAAGTTTCTGTTAAACCGAAGCCTTCTAATATTGTAATATCGAGGTTTTTGAAAAAAATCCCTACATGGGGCTGCATCGCCGCTCCTCCGCTTACCACCAATCTCATTCTTCCTCCCATCTTTTCTTTTATTTTTTTAAAAACAAGGGCGTTTGCAATTTTCAGCTTCAAGGATAACCAGGGATCCGGCTTCAAGCCGTCTTCATTAAGTATTCGTTTTTTATCTCCCTGGGCGAATGCCCAAAAGAATATTTTGGTTTTGATACCGCCAGAAGTAGTCGCCGTTTTCTGTACTTTATCGTATATTTTTTCCAATAAGCGGGGTACCGACGCCATCACCGTAGGTTTTACTTCCATAATATTTTTAGCAATGGTTTCAATTCCCTGTGCAAATGCGATTGTGCTGCCTATATAAGTGCTTAAATAGTAGGTAGCCAGCCTTTCATAAACATGGCAAAGCGGTAGAAATGATAAAAAGATATCATCCTTATTTATTACTGTGACCACTCTTTTTGCTGCCACACAATTACTCATGAAATTCATATGACTTAACATCACACCCTTGGGAATACCTGTCGTTCCAGAAGTATAAATCAGGGTGGCAAGGTCATCGGGCTGAACTGAGGCTAATATTTGTTCAATTTCTCCACAATATTTCTGATGAGCCCCCTGCCCCAGGTCCAGAACTTTTGATAATGAGATAATCTTAGGATTTTCATCACGCGTATCGAATGCAGTGATTATTTTTTCCAGTCCGGTGCCCCGGGAATCAATTTTTAGGATCCGTTTAAGTATGAAGGGCGTGCCTGCAATAATTATTTTACTTCCACTGTCTTTGATGATGTATTCCATTTCCGATTCGGAGAGCGTGGGATATATTGAAGCATTCACCAGTCCTAATTGCATACACGACTGGTCGAGGTAAATATAGTCAGGAGAATTTTCAATAATAAACGCAACCCTATCGCCTTTGCGCATTCCGATACTATATAGATATCCGCTGATGGCATTAATTTGAAGGCTGGCCTGTGAATAGCTGATATCGGTATAAGCATTATTAATTTTGTGTCTGAGGAATGTATGATCCGGATTATGGATGACATTGGCAGAATTCAAATAAAAATAATGAAGCGACTTTAATTCCATCATGAAAATATTTTGGTATGCAAATAGAATAAGTTTCAGCACATATACAAAACGGTTTTTGTATAATTCATAGCTTAATTTTTGCTATTTTTGCAAAAAAAAATTCACCTGGTATCATGGCAGATTTATTTGATAAGATTGTTAAAAATATGGGCCCTATCGGCGAGCATGCCAAAGAGAGTCATGGCTATTTTACGTTTCCAAAGCTTGAAGGAGAAATCAATACCCATATGGTTTTCAGGGGTAAAGAAATGCTGAATTGGAGTTTAAATAATTACCTGGGTCTGGCAAATCATCCTGAAGTAAGGAAAACAGATGCCGAAGCTGCTTTAAAATATGGCCTGGCACTCCCTATGGGCGCGCGTATGATGAGTGGAAATAGTGATAATCATGAGGCGTTGGAAAATGAACTGAGTAAATTTGTAAATAAAGAAGCCACTTTTCTTTTAAACTTTGGCTACCAGGGCGTCGTGAGCGCCATTGATGCTTTGGTTGACCGACGCGATGTGATCGTTTATGATGCTGAAAGTCATGCCTGTATTGTAGATGGCGTAAGGTTGCACCAGGGCAAACGATTTGTATTTACACATAATGATGTCGCATCTTTGGAAAAGCAGCTGGAACGTGCCACAAAATTGGTGGCAGAAACAGGCGGAGCAATATTGGTAATCACAGAAGGCGTTTTTGGAATGCGTGGCGATTTAGGAATCTTAGACAAGATCGTTGAATTGAAGAAAAAATTCATCTTCCGGCTTTTTGTAGATGATGCACATGGATTCGGAACCATGGGTAAAACAGGTGCGGGCACGGGCGAGCATTTCGGTGTTCAGGATGAAGTGGACATTTACTTTTCTACTTTTGCAAAATCTATGGCTGGCATCGGCGCTTTTATTAGCAGCAAAAAGGAGATCGTAACCTATTTGCAATACAATATGCGTTCTCAGATATTTGCCAAGTCATTGCCTATGCCACTAGTGGTAGGAATGAGCAAGAGGCTTGAACTCATAAAAGCCATGCCTGAGCTAAAGGATAATCTGTGGAAAATAGTGTATGCCCTCCAAAAAGGTTTACGCGAAAGCGGTTTGGAAATCGGTCCTACCGAATCCCCGGTTACGCCGGTATACCTTAGCGGCAGCATTCCAGAGGCAACGCATATGGTACACGACCTGCGTGAAAATTACGGTATATTTTGTTCAATGGTTACTTATCCGGTGATTCCCAAAGGCATGATTATTTTAAGGCTTATCCCCACCGCGGTGCATAATATGGACGACGTTGCCAAAACTTTAGCAGCATTTAAAATTGTTGCTGTTAAGTTAAATGCCGGCGAATACGCGATACATGATAAAATCGTTGAAGGAGTAGCACAGTAATTTCCCATTTATAAATTATTAAATCAAGCTCCGGATTTATCATCGAGGGGGCTTTTTAATTATTTTATTCCGGATAAAAAAATAATTCTTCCACTCGTTGTTTTTTAAAAATAGTTTATTTTCGCTGTTATATTTTATTTATGGCTATCTATCGTTTTAAGTGTTCAATTGAAGATTATGACGACCTCTTCAGGTTTGTTGAAGTGAAGTCGGGAAGCACTTTTGAGTCATTTCAAAATATTATCCTACAAGCCTTTAATTTTGACAATAACCTGGACTGTTCATTTTTTATGAGCGATGATAAATGGAGGATGTTTGATGAAATAACTTCAGGAAAAAAAACAATAAAAGGAAGACCTTCAGAAAATGTGGCAAAGGATTCGAAATTAAATAAATTCATTTTCGATCCCCACCAAAAAATATTGATGATTTATGATTATGCAAAAGAATGGACCTTCCGTTTGGAAATGGTGAATATAAGCCCGGCACCTAAGGATGGGGTAATTTATCCTTTTGTGTATAAGAGTGTGGGAATCGCTCCTAAACAATATAATGCTGTAGGTGTTCCCAATATCAAAGGCGAGGAGGAAGATGAATTTGAATTTATTAAAAACCAGATTTTGGTTGCTGATGAGGAAGAAGTAAACGATAATGGATTTAAGGAAACAAATGAAGACGGTGAGGAGGAGGAAAGTGAAGACGATCCCATAAGCGATGATCAGGTTGCTGAGGATGAAATTTAATAATGAATGCAAAAAAAACGCTCTTATGCATCGTAGGCCCAACCGCTTCAGGTAAAACAACAATTGCTATAAAGCTGGCGCAAAAATACAATACAGAGATTATCTCTGCTGATTCAAGGCAATTTTACAGGGAGCTGGCTATTGGAACAGCAAAGCCTTCCGCCGAAGAGCTGGCGCTTGTTGAACATCATTTTATTAACAACAAAAGCATCCATGAAATATATACTGCGGGAGATTTTGAAACTGATGTATTAGAAAAATTAAACGTATTATTTCTAAAGAAGAATTTGGTGATTCTTGCCGGGGGCAGTGGCATGTATATCGATGCGGTGGTCAAAGGATTCGACCCATTGCCTAAAGCCGACCCATTATTACGTGAAGAAATAATTAAACGGCATCAATTGGAGGGTATCGTTTATTTGCAAAATGAAATAAGAACCTTGGATCCTGAATATTACAGTATTGTTGATACAGAAAATCCCCAACGATTGATGCGCGCACTGGAGGTTATTTATACTACCGGCAAGCCTTTTTCAGCTTTCAGAAACAAAAATGCAGCTAAAAGAAATTTCGATATCATAACTTTCGGGCTTCAATGGGACAGGCAAATGCTATACGATAGGATCAACAACAGAGTGGAAAAAATGATCCTGGATGGACTCGAAAAGGAAGCAATGGATAATATTTCCAATAGAAATAATTATGCGCTGAGATCCGTTGGATACACCGAATTCTTTGATTATTTTGATGGGAAGCATAGTTTGGAGATTGCGATAGATTTAATTAAGCAGCATACAAGAAATTTCGCAAAGCGGCAGCTCACCTGGTTTAAGCGGGATGTGAATATAAATTGGATTGATGCCATTGATGAAAACGCGATATTTGCATTTGTAAATTCTAAAATCCTGCAATGAATTTTTCAAATTTTATAGAAGTTTTTACCACCTCGGGTGGATGGATCAGCCTGATCACATTAACGTTTATGGAAGTGATCCTCGGTATTGATAATATCATTTTTGTATCTATTATCACCAATAGGGCTGCTAAAAATCAACAAAAAAAAGCCCGTACTATAGGACTGATACTGGCTCTTCTCCTGAGGCTTGCCCTACTCTTTATTATTCAGCTGATACTTCAATCGGAGCGTTACACCTTATTCAGCATCGGCGACCATAATATATCCATCAAGGATCTCATCCTCATTTTCGGGGGCTTATTCCTGATCTATAAAAGTACCTCAGAAATACATCATAAATTTAACCTTGATGAGAACCTGGATAATGATAAGAAATCAACCATGTCCTTCCTGAACGTGGTGATCCAGATCATGATTATCAATCTTGTATTTTCTCTGGATTCAATTATAACGGCCATCGGATTAACGCAAAGCATTCCCGTGATGATGATCGCTGTTATTATTTCAATGATTATTATGATCGCTGTCACAGGAACCATCAGTTCATTTATTGAAAAGCATCCCACAATTAAAATGCTGGCCCTCTCCTTTTTACTGATGATCGGTTGTTTGCTGGTTGTGGATGCATTGGATGTTCATGTGGAAAAAAATTATATTTATTTCACAATGGCATTTTCTTTGGGGGTAGAAATGCTGAATATTCGTTTAAGAAAAAAATTAAAAAAAGGAGGGCATTCGAAATAAACCCACACCCTTAAACAAGGTCCATTCGGAACCTACCTTAACATTATATATAAAACATATTGTCCCAATATTCAGCGTATTAGTAAAACTTATGTAATTTTTATGGAATTTTGGCGTTACACCCATCAATTGAGTAAATTGCGTAAGCAACCATTTACCTTTCAATCACGATTGTAATTAAAAAGCACTAAACCCCAAACCAATCCCGCCATGAAAAAATTTACGTTCTTTTCGTTTGCTTTAATGGGCACCCTTATTATGTTTGCCTGTCATGACCTGGTTTCACAAGATTCAAAATTAACGCTGAATCTTAAAGAAATCTCTTCCCTTCCTGCCAATAATATTCCGGAGTTTAATGAGGTGATAAATTATGCCACTCCATTAAATCAGGTTGTTGCTAATGAAACGAAGAGCGCTAACCTTCTTCTTAATGAACTTAATTCTTCCGGCGTGGCACAATCGTATCCCTGGTTAAGCGACGATGGCTTAAGGGTTTATTATACCCAGGGTACCTTAATGTATATGGCTTCAAGAACAGATACCCGAACAAAATTTGGCAAAGGATTTTCAGTATTTCCCGGAATGAATCAAACGGTGATCTCAGGCTGGCTCAGCCCTGATGAATTAAATATTTATATCTCTTCCCAATCCAGCAAATTGTATAAAGCCAGCCGGCAGTCTACCAGGGAAAATTTCACAAGCTATACGGAAATAAAATTAATTGACGCACCTTCAGGAAGCTTATTCGACGCCAGCTTTACCCCCGATATGGAGGAATTATTGATGTACAATAACGATAGCAGGGAAAGAATTGTGAAGTTTACAAAAACTGCAGAAAACGAATTTCGGTTTGTTAGAGAACTTAATGTGTTGTCTAAGGAAATACCTACCGGTGGACAATTATCGAAAGACGGCTTACGCTACTATGTTCCATTCAAGCGTACGGTTGAAGGGAACGATGATTACCGCTATATTTATGTGCTTACCCGAAAGAATATGCACGATGAATTTAATGGCATTGAACAGGTTAAAAGTACCGGAGTTATTAATATCACGGCCTATCAGCCTACCATCAATGCAGATGAAACACAAATGATTTTTGTTACCGGCACGGATAATCTATGGGACAATAATGACATGTGCCTGATAACTTTGGTGAAAGAACCGGATGTGTTGGTGAAGAATACGGCACAGGTTCAGGCGTCCGTAAATCAGGTTCAGGTAATTACCATGTCTGAACTAAAAAGATCAGAGAATACGACTTCGAACCTTACCAATATCCCGAAAACTGCTCAATCAACGGTTCCCGGTTCAATGGAAACTATGATAACTGAAAAACCTGCGATGGTGGTAATGAATATTGCTCCTAATCCATTTAATGAAAGGACACAGATAGAGATTATTGCCCCGGAAGGCGGATATATGATTATTAAAGTATATGCCATGGACGGCCAGCTTGTAGCTAATCTTTACGAAGGAGAAAGCCAGAAAGGTGTGAATATTATTAATTGGGTGAAGAACGGCCTGGCAAATGGAGTTTATACAGTGAAGGCCGCAGTTGGTAAAACTATCACAACAAAAAAAGTAGTGACCTGCGGAACGAATTAGGTTTATTATATATTGATTGTATTTGAAGATTCCCGTTGTATTTATTTACAACGGGATTTTTTTTGAAAAAGATCATATTGATTTTTCTCGATATCCTTATTCGGGATAAATCGGCTTAAGGCATCATGGAGTGGTGGAATTAGGACTGAAACAAGTGCGAGGGGAAAGACTTAACCGTAATCAAATTCTTAACAGAAAGCAGCTATTAATCGAAATTTTATACTACCCGAAAAATCAGTAAACACTATGATGCTTAAAGGATTCTACTTTTAGTTTCTTATCCCAGGATTCATTTTTTAATTTAAAAAGCACAACATCCGAAGGTTTTAATTCAATGAATTTATTACTCAAATAAGAAGCCAGATTTGAAATCGCAGGGTTGTGCCCAACGACCAGAAGCACTTCAGTGCTTTCATCTGCTTTTGTAATTTGATTCAGTATTTCACTTGCATCTGCATGATAGAGTGAATCGAGCAGGATCATTTCACCTCCGCAGTTCTCTTTTATAATCTCCGCAGTATGCCTGGTTCGCGACGCTGAACTTGCGAAAATCTCCTCAACTCCTTCAGTCTTCTTCATGATCCATTCCGACATATTCTTAGAATCATTGATCCCGCGCGAAATCAGCTCCCTGATGAAATCCTTCTGATTTGGTTTTCCTTCTTCGGTTTTCGCATGTCGCATGATGAGAAGTGTTTTCATTTTTTAATCGTATAATATGCAAATATAAGCCAGGCTGATATAAAAGTGAAACCACCCAATGGTGTAAGCACCCCCACCCATCGGATTGGGTTATTTCCAGACACACTATTAAAAACAATTGCATAGAGCGATCCCGAAAAAAGAATGATCCCTCCAATGAACAGGTAATAAATTATTGCCGGAAGCGGTTTAAGCCGGAGGCAGCATCCCAAAAGAATAAGTGCCAGCGCATGGTACATCTGATATCTGACAGCAGTTTCAAACACTTCAAAATAATGTGCGTCCACCATAGGACGAAGCTGGTGGGCTCCAAAGGCACCGAAAGCCACACCGAGGGCAGCGGCAATGGCACCGGTAAAAATACTTTTCTGTGATAAGGTATTCATAATAATAGACAAAGGGTGCAGGTATGATTTATATGTGTGAATTAACAAAATTAATTGACTTTAGTAATAAGTTATTTTTGCTCTTTACCATGAAACTTTCAAAAAAATGGATATGGATCATTGGTTTATCATGTATCGGTTTGATATGCCTTTTCTTTTTATATAAATGGTATAAATTCCATAATGCAATACAATATGCCATTGCTCCCTCTACTGTAATTGCTATCACTGGAAATGATTATGAATCAACCCTAAAAAAGTTGCATAAGCTACCCCTTGTGGGCGAGTTGGAAAACGATGGCGCTACAGAAGTATTATCGCCTTCAGACTTTCTTAAGCTGGAGCTGGCGCATGCCCCTGGCTTAAAGCGATTATTTAAAAATAAGAAGCATATCCTTAGTTTTAAAACCGGATCTAAAAACCAGCTACAATCGTTGCTTGCGGTAGAAGGTAGCCGGGAAGCCTTTGATAGTCTGATGCGTGAAATAATAGAGAAAGATTATACGATCGCCCGTTATAAAGCTCCTTCCGGTGAGATCATTGAAGCGTATAATGCGGAGAAAAAAAAAGAATTGGTGCTCAGTTATATTTATGGGGTCATACTCATTTCGAGCGAAGCCTTGTATGCTGAAGAAACCCTTAAAAATATTGCTGCACATGAATCACTTTTTAAGAAAGTGACATTAAATTTCAGCGCTGATTATATTTATTTGAAAGAATCAGCGATAGAGCTTTGGGTGGATAATATTACCTTGAATCATAATTCAGAATTTTTCAAATGGTTTGAAAGCATTGACGAGGCGGAATTTAAAATCACTGAGGACGGAACCGTTGCTGCTACCTCGCTTTTTTTCAAAGACTTTAATACGCAAAAAATAGATTTGAGAAGAACGCCTTTCCTTCTGGAGAACTGGCTTCAGAATATCGCTTCGAATTATATTGCTTTTCACCCTTTACCGGCTTCTTCAGAGATAGGGCTAAAGGAAATTTACCGTTGCTATACGAATCTCCAGGATGAAAACATCAGCAATAATACGTTTGTGGTGGCGATGAGTGAGCAGGACTCCGGCACCTTAAAAACTATTTTTTCAAAGCATGCAATAGAGACCTTCATGCTTCTTGAAAAATTTAAAATTTATAAATTTGGCAAGCATCCCTTCTTTAAAAACTTTTGCAATGGCGTTACTGCGGATTTACCTGAGACATTTATTACTATTATATCCAATAATGCATTTATTGTAAGCTCCTCCGTGGCATCATTAATTCCATTACTTCAGAAA
Source organism: Bacteroidia bacterium (assembly GCA_038219845.1). Taxonomy (GTDB): domain Bacteria; phylum Bacteroidota; class Bacteroidia; order UKL13-3; family UKL13-3; genus CAINMV01. Next base: position 348 of record JBBRJE010000065.1, on the reverse strand, counting down.
TCGGAGCGTATAAAACCAGATATCAATGATCCGGTGTCGGGTGTTTTTGTAATGCAGATACAACCGCAGCACCTGCTTCCATATTTTGGGAATATCATCAGGGAGAAATACAAGGAAGACGTGATGAACAGCAGCTTTCTTCAAAACCTGGATTTTATTCAATACCGGCTCGATTCCATTGACGGGAGCACTGGGCGGGGTGCTGTATTCTTCAATAAAAATTCTGGAACCGGTGATAAGAATGCTGAATTGCTCTGGAGTAAAATTCTCGAGCAGGAGACAGAAAAAATAGTAGTGCTTAAAAGTAAGAAGGCAGGAGAACATTTTTTTCTTTATCAGGATCTTAAA
>JBBRJE010000064.1:0-11175 GCA_038219845.1 Bacteroidia bacterium | reverse complement strand
TCCCCAGCCCAGTTGATGGAGATGATTGAACCACTGAAACCCGGATTGTTGGTAAGGTCTCAGTTTGGCTTTTAAATTTTTAGGAAGAGCAACATTCTTTATGTTTTCAATATTTTTCAATTCTTGTTTTTTAAACAACAGGGCTTGTATCAGTTCGTCATCATTAATTTCATTATGCAATTCATCAATCAGCGTATAATGTAAATTCGATACCTGCAAACTATTTTCTTTATTTTCATTCCCCAACTGAAACATAGGGCGGAACTTCTTTATCCATTCTTCCGGCAATATTCCGAGGCTGCCATCCCCCAGCTGAATAAAATCCTGCTTATTTAAAATGGCCTGCCGTAGTGCTTTGAGGGACACAATTTCCTGTCCGTAGTTGAGCTCAATTGTAATGTCAAACCAGTCAGTGCCGCTTTTGCCGCTGATATTAAGCTTTGGCTTATTTACATTATATCTAAATTTTGTGAGTTGCTTCTGCCCGAACACTTCGATATTTGCTTCTGTAAGCTTTTTGAGGATTTCAAAGAACCAGCCACCATGGAGTGCCTGCGGAAATGTAATATAAAAATAACGGTGAGATTTTTGGGATTCGAAATTGGGATGCAGGCCGCGAATGAGCTGATTCAATTCGTCTTCTTTCTCCTTTAGTCTCTTGATGTTGATTGTTTTTCCATCGCGATTGATTTGAATCTCTTCATTATCCAATTCCGCCTGAATTGTATCATAAATAATAACAGGTTGAAGAAGAAGGTAGTTTGGTTCCATTTCCTTTAACCTTATAGCAAAAGAAATATCCGTAGGCACTGATATTTCAGGCACCATTCCTTCCGGCAGATCCATGCTTATCAGGTTGCGTAATGGCAATAAATAATTTTTAACAAGATTATTGACTTCCGACTGAAGGAATAGTTTTTCCGGCTGCCTGCTAAAATCCTCGATAAAATTAATAAATTTATTGTTATCAATAAGATAAGCCAGGTTGTTTTGAATAAAAAGTAAATTGGAAATATTTTCAAATTCAGCCATCTCATAGATCTGATTTTCAATTTTAATCTGCATTTTCACTTCTACGAATTTCCCCTTTAAGCTCACCAGTAGATGGGGTGTGAAGAAATGGGAACTAAATTCAAGCTGAACCAGATCAGCGACCTTGGGTTTGTTTGATTTTTGGGTTGTGTATATTTTTTTATCGATTGCAAGCTTATCGATAAATTCTTTGAATATCTCTGCTATGGCAGCGCTGATCTCGTTTTTTTTGTATGCCGCCAGATTACGAAGTTCATATTCTGCATTATAATGAGACGGGAGTGATCGGCCATTCATTGTTTCAAGAATGCCACGCGGACTGAGGCGATCCAGAAATGGGGCATAATCGGGACAGTACGTTTTTAATTCGGAAATGTTAAACGTATTTAGCTTAGTTAATAAAGATTTGATCTTGTTTTCTTCACTCTCAATAGGGTATACATCAAATCGAAACCAGGGCACCTGTATTTGTTTTCTTAAAAGCAAAATATAATCTTTCGGTATAATGATAGGCTTTAACCTGTCAACCGATTTTTCAGCATCAATTTTTTTTAAAAGTGTATTCGCGCTTTCCCATTTTGCAAGTGTGATGATATTTTCCTTCAACGGTTTTATTTTTAATTCGCTACCTTCAAAATAAAATTCGAATAACGAGGCTTCCGCATCTTCTTCACTGATACCATATGGAGTCAGCAATTCCTTTTTTTCTTCTGTTATATCCCTTAGCGTATCCAGGTAATTTGCATTATTTTTAACTAAAAGAATATGCAGCAATGCGGCACAGCTATGCTGGCATAATTTGAAGGTTATACCACAACTACAGGTGCAAATGATGTGGGAAGCGGATTTAGTCACGGTAACCCAAGATTCACCATTTTTTTCAACGACTTTGCAGGTAACGGATTTATGCCCTTCGCCGGTGATTTGCACAGGCAATAATTTTATTTTTTTCTGGTTTATAATAGATACTGAATTAAATATGCTCCAGGTATTCAAAGTGGAGGAATAATAAAGCTGATAATTTATTGGAGATGAAGCTAGAGTGACGACCGGTTTGCCCTGCGTTAATACCGGCGAAATCATATATTCATTCTGCTGAAAAAAGAGCATGCAGGCGATAGCATGCTTGCAATCATCATCCATGTTATGGGTAGGGCAGGTGCAATAAGTCATGACCATTTCATCATCCTCACATATAAGGTCCACTTCATAGAATACATTTTTATCAGTTTCACTCTGGCAAACGAACTCATAAATATCATCTTCTTTTTTTTGAAATTGAACAAGTTTTTTTTTCAGAACGCGCTCAGCTTTTGCAAAAGTTTTAGAATCAGAAGATAAAAGATAACTGCCAACGTCCATGGTATTAATTATTTATTTGATTGAACTTCATAATTAATATTTAATGCATAAAATTTTAAGCTTAAATCTCCACAGGCAGGGGAGAAATTAACATTAAAAATGAAAGGGTATTTAAGGAAAGTTGAAATATTATTTGTATGAAGAATCTTGTTTTCAAGATAATAAAGCGGTAGCAAACATTGTTTTTCGGGCCACCTTTTAAATTTGGCACTTCACTTTTGAAAATTGCTGTTTCTCTATTTCTTATCATTCCACCACCACTATCTTTTTAGAGATCATCTTATTATCACTTAGGCCGGTTATAAAATAAATACCGCTTTGAAGGATCGTAATATCTAGAGAAAATCTATTTGCCCTGTTCAGTTCCAGAATTTTAATCGTTTGTCCCAACTCATTCACAATTAAATATATCCCTTTCTGAGTTGATTGAATTGTAAATACTCCATTATTAGGATTGGGATAAACCAAAAGTTCAGCATTATCAGTAGCATTATTATTTATGCCAATCTTATTTACGGTTACGCAAGCCGAAGTATCGGAACAACCATTTTTGGTGACACGAACGGCATAAGAACCGCTTACTTGGGCGATGAACTTTTGATTTGTTTGTCCAGGAACAGGCGTGTAAGCAGTGTTGCAATTCAGCCATTGGTAGAGTGCTCCATTCTGCGCTACAGTAATCGTATCCCCGTTTTTTACAGTACTCACTATGGACCGCGGATAAATATCTACCAATACCGGAGTGAATGCCATGCTGATTTCACAGGTGCTATCCTGTACATAATAAACTGTATTGCCGGTTAAGATAGGGGTAATAAATGTGGAGCCGCCACCAAGGTAGGTGCCGCTTCCGCCGCCATTGCTATACCAGCTGAGCGTGCCTGTGCCAGTGGCCGTAAGTGTAGCCCTGGTATTATAACAAATTGTGGCTCCTTGTGCCAAGGGTGCTGGTGGAGGGTTGCAGCCTGTATTCGTACTGCATACAAAAATGTTCCGGTCTATTTTACTCCCATCTCCCAGTTGCCCTGCATTATTATAGCCGGCCGCACAAAATTGCTTCCTGTCCGATTTAATGCAAAAGCTGCTTTCCTGGAAACTGGCAATATGAACACATTCAGCCCCCGTTGCTGACTGTAATGGCGGATAATGTTTTTTCTTATCTGCTATGCCTCTGCCTAATTCCCCATATTGATCATATCCCCAGGTCCATAAGCTACCATCGGCTTTTATCGCCATGCTATTTTCATAGCCTGCGCTAATGGCGATCCAATTATTATTGAATCCTGTTTTCACAGGGATAAGCATGTTTGCTATAGTGGTATCGCCGGATTGGCCATATTTATTATCACCACAAGCCCAAAGCGTTCCATTAGATTTTAGCAGCAGGCTATGGTCGAGACCCGCTGCAATGCTTACCCAGTCGTTATCTTTACGTATTTGCTTCGGCGTATTTCGGTTGGTGAAAGAGCTGTCACCCAATTGCCCTTGCCCGTTAAAGCCCCAGCCCCAAAGCGTTCCATCAGATTTTAAGCCGAAGCTGAACTGGTGTCCCGAGGCAACACTGATCCAATTATTATCCGTTCCGATTTTCACGGGTGCATCCCGTTCAATGGTTGTGCCATCGCCTATTTCACCATTGAAATTAGAGCCCCAGCTCCATAATGTTCCATCTGCCTTTAACGCCATAACCTTTGTCATACCTACGGAAATGCTAACCCAGTTATTATCTGTACCTATTTGTGTTGGCGGCATGCTGTCTTTCGTTGTTCCATTTCCCAATTGTCCGTTATTATTCCTGCCCCACGACCAGATCGTGCCATCGGATTTCATTGCCACGCTGAAATTTGAGCCTACCGCGATGCTCACCCAATTAGAATCTTTACCAATGCGCAGCGGACTATGACGTTCGATGGTAGTTTTATCACCCAATTCTCCGTCAAAATTTCCACCCCATGCCCATAGCGTACCATTGGTTTTTAATCCAAGAGTATGAAAGAAACCTGTGGATATGCATAACCAGCTTGAGTCTTTTGATTTTGGAATCGGTGTACTCCGGTTGATTGTTGTTCCATCGCCTAATTCGCCCAGCCCATTATATCCCCAGCCCCACAGTGTGCCATCAGCCTTGAGTCCTAGGCTATGCACATAACCTGCTGAGATGCTTACCCAGGTATTGTCTGTTCCAATACGCAACGGATTTTTTTCATTGATTGCTGTACCATTGCCCAATTGTCCCTGGTTGTTCCATCCCCAGGTCCATAGGCTGCCGGAGGCTTTGAGGCCCATGCTGCTTAACTGCCCGCCGGAAATGCTAACCCAGCTGCTGTCGTTGCCAATGGCCACAGGAATATTTTTGTTCGTGGTGCTGCCATCGCCGAGCTGGCCCATGGTATTATATCCCCACGACCATAAGGTGCCCTCCGCTTTCAACGCCATGCTATGATATCCGCCACAAGCAATAATCACCCAGGTATTGCCGGCACCTATTTGTACCGGTGCATGTCGTTCGGTATTCGTTCCATCGCCCAATTCGCCATAATAATTATCACCCCAGGCCCAGAGGCTGCCATTGGATTTTAATCCAAGAGAGTGCGTATTTCCACCGCTTATGCTTACCCAATTGGAGTCGATTCCAATCTGAACCGGATTATGTCTCTCTATAATGGTACCATCGCCGAGCTGGCCATTGCTATTATATCCCCAGGCCCAAAGCGTTCCGTTGGATTTAAGACCAAGAGAATGTTGGCTTCCCCCTGCTATGGCAACCCAGGTATTGTCAGTACCTATTTGAACGGGACTATGCGGTTCGGTGGTGCTTCCATTGCCGACCTGTCCATTGCCATTGTGTCCCCAACCCCAAAGCGTGCCGTCGGATTTAATCCCCAGGCTATGCAGCCCCAGCGCGGCAATACATACCCAGTTGTTTCCGGAACCAATTTGTATGGGGGAATGCCTGTCGGTGGTGGAGCCATCGCCTAGTTCACCGGAGCTATTAAATCCGGTAGCCCAAAGGGTGCCACCCCGTATTTCAAATGTATGAGAGGATCCGTTGCCGGACGACATACGTTGGTAACTTGCTTTATATGTCGAACTTTTTTTGTTGTTGGCCCGATTGATTTGTGCGAAGCCTTTTACCGATAGAAATAAAGCCAGGATAAATAAGATGGAAGTAAATATTTTTTTCAAATGGATGGAGGATTAATTTTTTTTTGGGAAATATTTTTGTGTGAAGATAATAAAGATTATGGGAGAGGCGCATTTTATATACAGAGATTGACTTCTTCCTCCGCTTGCGCTTACTAATTCCCCGACAATATTTCCCGAACCTTAAACGATATATTTTGAATTTATGAGGCAGGGGTGCAAGAGCAGGAATCGTCCTCCTCTTGCACCCCAGAATCTTGGATTTCGCCCTTCAGGGCTTTGAAATGTATTATAAGAATCTCCCCTAATTCTTCACCGATAAAAACGCATAGTTCTTTCCGTATTCAATCATCTGCTCAAAGAAATTCTCAGGATATTCAACTTTTACATTCGTAATTTTATCACCATCCATTACCGCCACCAAACGCGGTTGAATAAAGCCACGGTAAGGTTTCAATCCCAGCTTCGCATAGCGGTCTTTTATTTCTTTTAATAATTGCTGGTCAACTTTTACACCATAGCCTTCTACAAGGTCAGTGGCTGCCTTATAATCGCCCTGTGATTTGATGCGTTGGATTTCACGAAGAAGCTCTCCGAATAAGGTGCGCAGTTTCGCGTAATCATTTACTTTAACAAAAGATTTGCCATCACGTTTTACCCATTCAATCACATTATCTTTCTTGCCATGCTCGTAAGCCCATGCTGCTACCAACTGACGGTTACGCATATGTGCTTCTTCCAGGTTCTTGCCCAATTCAATACGCGTCAACTGTGTAATTAATCCATTGGTGATATAATTATTGTATTCGCATTTGGCCACATCCATATTTGGCATAACCCCGATCTCAATTAATTTATGATCCATGATATAATATAATCCCACCAGGTCGGCGCGCGCTTCTTCAAGGCAGGATGCATAATTTTTCAACGTCTTGTCTGTTGTCTCTATCCCTGGTTCTATCTGCCCGCTGGCATGCCCGATACATTCATGCATATCGGTGGTGAGGTCGCCTGCCAGATTGCCATAATTTTTATTCATATCAATATATTCCTGATTGAATGCGAACTCTGAATATGCTCCTTTTTTTGCTGATGCTTCACTATAACTGTGGATGATATTGGTTAGTGAAACAGATTTTGATCCATGGTTAGCCCTTATCCAGTCGGCGTTTGGTAAATTGATGCCGATAGGGGTGGAGGGCGCGCCATCACCGCTTTCCACGATCACTGTAATGGCCTTGGCGCTTATGCCTTTCACCTGTTTCTTCTTATGCTGGGGCATCAAAGGCGAATGATCCTCAAACCATTGTGCATTGGCTGCGATGGCTTTTATTGTTTTGGTAGCCACCTCATCCTTAATGCTTACAACGCTTTCATAGGATCCTTTCTTTCCAATCGGATCCATATATACTTCGATGAAACCATTCACCACATCAATCTTACTGTCCAGGTCGTGCACCCACGCAATACAATATTCATCGAAATCTTTCACCTCTCCACTTTTATAATACCTGATCAGTTTTTCAAGAGCATCTTTTTGTTTGGCATTCTCAGCAACAGGTACTGCTTTTTCCAGCCATGACACGATCTTCTCAATGGCTGCACCATACATGCCTCCTACTTTCCATATTTTCTCTACTACCTTGCCGTCTTCTTTCATCAGCTTACTGTTCAATCCCCAACTAGGCGCATTGCCCTTGGTGTCAAACTTTTTATAATAATCCTCTACCTCTGCCTGTGTCACCCCTTCATAAAAATTTACTGACGATGCTTTTATATTATCAATGCCTTTGGTGAGGTCGGTTAATTTAGGCTCAAAGCCAATTTCAAATATGGAAGGTTTTAAATAGGTAAGCAGCGAGCTAATTGAGGTAAAGCCCGCCATATCAAAGCCATTGGGATCGCTTTTGGCCATGAGCTCAGTGAAATAATCATAGCTGCATTTAGGTACGAATTTATCATTGCTGTAATGATGATGATTGCCATTGCTAAACCAGAACCGGCCACAATACTCCTTGAAATTATTCCATTCGGTGGTGGTTTTATCACCTTTATAGGTAGTATAAATATTCTCCAGTGTCTTGCGTATTAATATGCCATTCTTATCTTTCTGATCGTAGATCATATCCCTTCCGCATAATGCAGCCTGATAAAGATAGTAAGCCAATTGCTTCTGTTTTAATGACAGACTTTCAAAGCCATTGATCTCATAACGCAGCAATTGCAGATCAGCAAATTCATTATCGTTGAACGGAACTGTATCTTTTTGAATGGTGGGTTCAGTTTTTACAGGTGTGGTGGATGGAGTATTACATGCATTAAGCATTACGGCGAAAATTACAATAAAAATAAAATTTCTCATGATTGATGGGTGGAGTTATAAGAGCGGCAAATGAAACGAAAATATATTATAACTAAAAGGGGGAGTTTTACGCATGGAGCGTATGAAGTATAACGTCTTACGTATAACGTAAATGCATAATGGCACCAAATATCCGAAATCCCGTATAAAGTATAACGTATAAAGTATAAAGTATAACGTATTACGTAAATACATAATGGCACTAAATATCCGAAATCCTGTATTCTCGTTATACGTTATACGAACGAGGTTGCGTTTAGCGTATGAAGTATAACGTCTTACGTATAACGTAAATACATAATGGCACCAAATATCCGAAATCCTGTATTCTCGTTATACTTTTTACGTTATACGTTTTACGAAAGGCGTTATACGAATCGCGGCTGCAACGCGTTGCCCATCCATCGCGGCACTCACGATACCGCCGGCGTACCCGGCGCCTTCACCACATGGATAAAGGCCTCTTACCTTTATATGTTGCAGCGTATCGTTATCGCGTGTGATACGAACGGGACTGCTGGTGCGACTTTCGGTAGCGACCATGATTGCATCGGCAGAATTATATCCTTTAATTTTCTGGCTGAAATCTTTCAATGCAGTTTTTAATTTTATGGAAATTTCAGGCGGTAATATATTTTGAATATTGGATGAAGTAAGTCCCGGCACATAGCTTGATTCGGGCAGTAAGGACGAATATTTATTATTTAGGAAATCAATAATACGCTGGGCCGGGGCTTTGATTGAATTATTGGCTGCAATAAAACAATCATTTTCAATTTTTTTCTGATATTGTAAAGATGCAAGTGCACCTGATGATTCAAATTTTTTATACTCTTTTTCATTGATGCTTACCACGATGCCGCTATTGGCAAATTGCCCGTTGCGTTTACTGGGGCTCCATCCATTAACTACCACCTCGCCGCCGGTAGTCGCTGCGGGTGCGATGATGCCTCCGGGACACATGCAGAAGCTGAAAACACCTGTTTGATCAACCTGTGTTACCAGGCTATAGGATGCCGGAGGTAAATAGTCTGGGCGTATTTCGCATTTGTATTGGGCCATATCAATAATATGCTGAGGATGTTCTACCCGCACTCCAATAGCAATAGGTTTGGATTCGATAAAAATATTTTTACGGTGCAGTAATTCAAAAATATCGCGCGCGCTATGGCCGGTGGCCAGGATTAATTTGTTCGTTGAAATCTTTATTGAATCATTTATTGTAATTGATTTTATTTCATCAAATTGTGTTTCAATATCGGTGAGCCTGGAATTGAAATGCACTTCTCCTCCGCAATCTTCAATACTTTTACGCATGGCAGATACAATTTGCGGGAGCTTATTGGTACCTATATGCGGATGGGCTTCATACAAGATTTTAGTATCGGCACCATGCGCTACAAATAATTCAAGGATCTCGCGGAGGTTGCCTCGTTTATTGCTGCGTGTATAAAGTTTTCCATCGCTATAGGTGCCGGCTCCCCCTTCACCAAAGCAATAATTGCTATCAGGGTTAATGATCAAATCCCTATTGATCGCTGCCAGATCGCGCCGCCGGCTTTTCACGTCCTTGCCTCGTTCGAAAATTATCGGTTTAAGTCCGAGCGAGATTAATTTCAATGCTGCAAAAATGCCAGCCGGGCCGAAGCCAATGATATGCACCGGCCGGGCCTGTCCCACATTTGTTAAATCATAATAAAATGCCGGAGGCTTAAACGTTTCACCAATAAACACCAGGGCACTATACCTGAATTTTATATTGCGGCTGCGGGCATCGATAGATTTTTTGTGGAGCTCATAACCTGTAATATCGGTTACATCGATGTTGAGATGTCGTGCGAAAGCCTGTTTTAAAAGCGCTTCCGTGGCACAATGTTCCGGCGGGAGAACGAGTTCTATTTGTTGTATCATATGGTGTCAGGTGTTTATCCTGAAAAGGGTATATCGTAAAAATTACAAAAGGAAGCACTTATAATTATTCAATTTGTAATACAAGATTCAATGTCATTTAGTTAAGTATTTATTAATATAAAATAGGTTCATGTTTCCGCTTCGCGGAAAGAAATGCATTTTAACACGGAGATTAAATACATCCCGCCACTTCGGGCGGGAAGGGTGCAGAGGAAAACAATTATAGATTTATACACTGCATTTCTCTGTGCCCTTTGCGTGTATTTTTAACTCCGCGTCCTCTGTGATTCGTTATTCTCTCAAATGATCAGGGCATTCGCATCAATCTTTTTAATTAAGCCCTGCAATACTGTCCCCGGCCCGTATTCGCTGAACTGTGTGGCTCCGTCGGCGATCATGGCCCGCACACATTGCGACCACCTTACAGGGGCAGTTAACTGAATTAATAAATTTGCTTTTATCTCATCGGATTTCCGCACACCAATTCCTACTGCATTTTGATATACCGGGCAAATCGGTTCGTGAAAAGTGGTGGCCTCAATCGCTTTCGCCAATTCTTCTTCAGCCGGTTTCATCAGTGGGGAATGGAATGCGCCTCCTACCTGCAAAATCAATGCACGCTTTGCGCCTGCTGCTTTCAAGGCTTCACAAGCTTTTTCTATACCTGCCATACTTCCTGAGATAACCAATTGGCCCGGGGAATTATAATTTGCCGCTACCACAATCTCACCTGTAATCGTTTGTAAAACTTCTTCTATTTTACTATCCTCGAGCCCTAAAATGGCGGCCATGGTTGAAGGAGTTAATTCGCAAGCTTTTTGCATGGCTTGCGCCCGAAGGCTTACTAATTTTAATGCATCTTCAAAAAACAAGGTACGGTTGGCTACCAGGGCACTGAATTCACCCAGGGAATGCCCTGCAACCATATCCGGCTTCGCGTGTTGTTTCACCAAATAGCTTATTACAGAATGCAGGAATACGGCAGGTTGTGTTACCTTGGTTTGTTTTAGTTCTTCCTCGGTACCCCCGAACATAATATCACTGATGCTGAAACCCAGGATGTCATTGGCTTGCTCGAAAAGTTCTTTTGCCTTAAACTGCGAATCATAGAGGTCTTTGCCCATTCCCACAAACTGGGCACCTTGGCCCGGAAAAACAAATGCGTGTTTCATTATCAAATAATTGAGGAGGTAAAAATACGGGAGAAATTACGAATTACGGCATATGTGTATTCAGGACACAAGCCACGAAGTTAAACAAAAACTTAAAATCTAATTAACCCTTAATCTTATTGTCTGTACAGTCATCAATGATATTTGTAATACTCCCCATTTGTTGGACCAATTGTTTAGCAAGTTAAGTTA
>JBBRJE010000063.1:0-11267 GCA_038219845.1 Bacteroidia bacterium | reverse complement strand
AAAATTCCCCTTCTGCACAGGCTCTTTATCTGATGGCCTTCGCATACTCATTGCATGTCTCTGGGCAATTCCCTAAATTCGCCCATGCTTTCTATTGAACCGGGCTCTATACCTACTGCTGCATTTCACGCCCATATGCTTGCCAGCGTGGCTCCCCGGCCTATTTGCTTTGCCAGCACCATGGATAAGCACGGGAATGCGAATTTAAGCCCGTTCAGCTTTTTTAATGCCTTCGGCAGCAATCCGCCTACCTTGATTTTTTCGCCTGCACGAAGGGTAAGAGACAATACCATTAAGCATACACTCGAGAATGTAAAAGAAACACTCGAAGTATGCATCAATATAGTGTCCTATGAGATGATACAGCAGGTGAGTCTGGCGAGCTGTGAATATGATAAAGGCGTGGATGAATTTATTAAAGCCGGCTTCACCAAAGAGGCACCATTAAAAATTAACCCATGGCGCGTTAAAGAAAGTCCGGTGCAGTTAGAATGCATTGTGAGGCAGATCATAGAAACGGGTAGTGAAGGCGGTGCAGGCAATTTGGTGATTTGCGAAATTGTAATGATGCATATCAAAGAAACTATCCTCAATGCAAATGGGCGAATTGATCCTGATAAGATTGACCTGGTAGGTCGTATGGGCGCAGACACCTATGTGAGGGCCAGCGGCGCGGCTTTATTTGAAGTAGAGAAACCCAATAAGAATAAAGGAATTGGCATTGATGCCTTGCCCGATAGCATCCGCAATTCTCCGGTGCTTACGGGCAATAATTTGGGACAATTGGCCAATATAGAAAAAATACCGGCCCATGAGGAGATTGAAAAAGTGTATAATAACAGCGAAATACGTAACCTGATTTACCGCCTTGAAACCGACCCTGAAAATTTGCTCGTTCAATTGCATACCAAAGCCAAGCTGCTTCTCGACGCAGGCAAGGTGGAAGAGGCCTGGAAAATATTATTAATAGGCGACGAAAATTAAATGGAATTCACCGATACACACGCACATTTATACGATACACAATTTGATGCCGACCGCAGGGAAATGGTGGAACGCGCCCTTGTAAAAGGAATAACAAAAATATTGCTGCCCAATGTCGATCTTAATTCGGTCGACGAGATGCTTTCAATCAGCCAGGCATACCCTCGAAATATTTTTCCAATGATGGGATTACACCCTTGTAATATTGGTACCGACTGGCAAAATACAATTCAGATCATTGAACAGCATCTTCGCTATAACCCTTATATCGCAGTTGGCGAGATAGGGCTTGATCTTTATTGGGATAAAACAAATTTTAATGAACAGCGTGCCGCATTCAGCTACCAGCTGATGCTTGCGAAGGAGCTGCAATTGCCGGTGAGCATCCATAGCCGCGAGGCAACATCGGAATGCATTGAGATCATTGAAAAAAATAAGCTTTATACCGGCGGTGTTTTTCATTGCTGGGCCGGTACCATAGAGCAAGCCAGGAAGGTTATCGACATGGGTTTCGCCCTCGGCATTGGCGGTGTGCTCAGCTTTAAAAACTCGGCATTGCCGGCTATTGTAAAAGAAATTGATTTGCAAGATCTGGTGCTGGAAACCGACGCCCCATACCTGGCCCCTATGCCTTATCGCGGTAAGCGGAACGAGAGCGCTTATATTTTTGAAATTGCGCAAAAGCTTTCTGAAATAAAAATGATTCCGCTGGATACCATTTCTGAAATTACCAATTCAAATGCAGAACGGATTTTCAGGATCGATTCCTTTCTTCAGAAACAAAAATTAAAATTAAATAATGAACACTAATATTCAAAGAGAAGCGAAAGACTTTGGTTTCGGCAATGTACAAAATCAAAGGGTGCGCATGCTTAATAAGGATGGCACTTTCAACGTGATACGTAAGGGGCTTCCGTTTAAAAAGTCTTTTAATTTCTACCATTTTTTAATCAATCTTTCCTGGTTTAATTTTGTATTATTAATCACCACCTGGTTTGTTTGTGTGAACCTGGTCTTTGCCCTTATCTATATGGGTATTGGCGCTCATAACCTGGTTGGAATAAATATGCAGAGCATTGGCAACCAGTTTTTAGATTCATTTTTCTTTAGCACACAAACCTTCACCACGGTAGGCTATGGCAGGATAAGCCCTTTGGGACTTTCCTCTAATATAGTTTCCTCATTGGAGGCCCTGGTAGGCTTATTGAGTTTTGCATTGATCACCGGTTTACTTTATGGGCGGTTTTCGATGCCCGAGTCAAGGCTATTGTTTAGTGAGAATGCAATTGTGGCCCCCTATAGAGAATCCAGGGCTTTAATGTTTCGTATTGCCAATCTTCAAAAAAGCCAATTGCTGGATGTGATGATTTCTGTTTCTGTGGCAGTTTATGAAAACAAGAACGGGAATAGTATCCGGTCGTTTTATACCGTGGAATTGGAGCGAAACACTTTAACATTCTTTCCTACCAGCTGGACGGTGGTTCATCCGGTGAATGAAAAAAGTCCCTTCTTTGAAATGGATGAAAAGCAATTTCAAGAGTCAGAACCTGAACTGCTTATTGTTTTCAAAGCCTATGACGACAGGTATTTCCAAACCATACACGCCACCTATAGCTATGCTGTTCATGAAATTGAATGGGGAGCAAAATTTAATAGTATACTTAGCGTGGAAGAAGGATGGCCGGTGATTGATATAGCAGCCATTAACAGTTATTCCAAAGTGATGATGCCCGGCTTATAATTTTCACAATCTTCGTTAAAACCTTTCAGTATTAAATTTCGTTATATTATTTTTGTAAATATGAAATCACTCAAAATTTTCGCATTAATCGCATTATATTTCGCGTCTACCTCATTCACCTTTAAACCGGCAACCGACCTGAAGTGGATGGCCTGGAATGAAGGCTATGCTTTAGCAAAAAAGAAAAAGAAGATCGCTATGATCGATTGCTATACCGAATGGTGTGGTTGGTGTAAGCGAATGGATAAGGATACCTATAGCGATGAAAGCATTCAAAAGAAAATATATGAAAATTTCATCCCTATAAAGCTTAACCCTGAACTCAATCAAACATATACCCTCGACGGAAAGCAGTATAACGGTCAGCAGTTGCTGGCCTTATTATCCAATAACCAGATCAGCGGTTACCCTACCATTATTTTTATCATCCCCAATGGCAAAGCAAATACCATTGAATTAAGTGTAGGTTATAGCACTGCAGTACAATTCCATAAAGTGCTCGATGATATGAAAGCCAAAAAGAAATAATACGGCTTTCAATTTCCTTAATGAAAGCAGCGTTCAGCATTGATCTTGAAGATTGGTACCAGGGTATTGAAAAACCTTTATCCCAATGGGGACAATACCAGCATAGGCTAGAGCATGGCTTCGAAAAGCTGCTGGAGCTATTAGATAAAAATAATACCAAAGCAACTTTTTTTTCCCTCGGGTGGATTGCTGCACATTACCCTTCAGCCATAAAAAAAATCGCGGATGGGGGTCACGAGCTTGGCTCCCACACCTATTGCCACGAGAAGGTTTACGATATAAGCCCTGAAAAATTTCGCGAAGAAATCTCCTCCACTAAAAAGTTATTGGAGGATCTCAGCGGCACTCCTGTCATCTCCCACCGTTCCCCCTTTTTCTCCATTACGGCCAAAAGCTTATGGGCACTCGACATTTTGAAAGAAGAAGGTTTTGAGATTGATTGTTCCATCTCTCCCATTAAAACCTGGCGTTATGGCATCGCTGCCTGTCCGGATGAGATCTTTACAATTGAGGAAAATGGACTGATTGAATTCCCGGTCTCGAAATTTAATTTATTAGGGAAATCATGGGCGCTGGGAGGAGCGTATTTTCGTTTGTTTCCTTATTTCATCACTGCCAAAGCCATGAAGAACCGGATTAAATCCAATCTCAATACCATGTTCTATATCCATCCATGGGAGTATGATATGAATCACCCGGTAGTGGATATGGAATGGAAAGCAAAATTTACACATTATCAAAACCTGGGAAAGACTTACCCCAATACAAAAAAATTATTAAAAGATTTTGAGTTCGATACCGTTAGAAATATCATCAGGGATTATGCAGCAGCTAATACTATGAATTCTTATTCCAAAAAAATCTTATTGCAAGGATAAAATAATTGTTTTGAATGCTTATCCGGGATTAATATTTAATTATGGCGATTTTGAATCACAGCCTATGATTCAATAATTATAAGCCGGAGAAATAATCATAGCCACGCTCAAACCAATAGTCGGGCGGACGGGTATTACTAAAGAATAGGATACCGATTCTCTTGAGGTGCTTGATCCCGTATTTAACAGGGATGATCAAACGTAGTGGATACCCCTGGTTCATTGGGAGTGGGCTGCCATTCATCTCATAACATAATATTGTTTGAGGATGCATTATGCTTTTCCTGTCGATGCCAACATAATATTTCTTATCGGGTGTATTCATGCCTACATAGCTCATCTTGCTTTGTTCTTCCAAATGATATTTTTCCACGAAATCAGAAAATTTAACGCCGGCCCAATGCGTAAGCTGGCTCCAGCCTTCAATACATTTAAAATCAAAAATAATTTCAGTCTTTGGCAGGGCTTTAATCTCCTCCAGGCTAATAAATAAAGTATCCCCAGGCTTCCGTATCACTTGTAACTTCCAGCTTGCCGTATCAAAGTTATCTCCCATGCCTGCATCTCCATTGACTCTAACCCTAGGGCTGGCCTGTGATAAAGGAAAGGAGGCCGCCTTATGACGGTCATTAATTAATAAGGTAAAAATATTTTCATTCGTGTTCATCACCGAACGCAGTGGCCATAGTGCTCCATCAGCAAGAGGTTGGCGGTTAAGCCAGATCCAAAAAATTATCCCACCCAAAATAGATAAAAAGAAAAAGAAGAACGCGATCCATGATTTTTTGCGGATCGTTCCTGTATCCAAAAATTTTTCTTCCAGAGTTCTCATGTTAATTCTTTATCAGGGATTGTCAGGGGAGGATCGGCAGGTTCATTTTCAGGTATTGAATCGGGATTGACTGTATAAACTTCAAAGCCACGCACCATACCAGCAAAATTATTCCAGCCCGCTAAAGCAACCTGTATAATATGTACCACGAAAAACAAACTGAATAAAATCGTGAGCGTGAAATGCAGGATCCTTGCAATTTCGTAGCCGCCCATTAAAGCGCAAAGCCAATTCAATTGCACCGGCTTATAAATGGCGAGCCCGGTAAGAAAAGATCCGATGCCCATTATAATTACTCCGGTATAAGCAATTCGCTGCGCGGCATTGTATTTTTTTTGAGGCGGCATCCCTTTCCGGATATGCAAGTCGTGCAGGATCACTTCCCAGGCTTCCTTCAATGAGTGCCGGTTGGGAACTATTAATTTCCATTCTTTGCTGAATAAGAGGTAAAGGATATATATAAATCCATTGATCGCAAAAATCCACATAAAAGCGAAATGGAAACTCATCCCTTCGGCCAGTCGAAACGGTATATTCAGTGCTTTATTAAATGAATCCGGAAAGAACTTCATGACGGTTCTATCACCCCAACCCAGGCGATATATATCATTGGCCCAATAAATTAATAAGCCGCTCCATATCATGATCGCCAGGATGGGGAAATTGATCCAATGAAACCAGCGGATGGCCAGCGGGTGTTTTTGTATTATTTTTTTTGACTCCATAAGGGTAATCAAGGGTAAAGATAAAAATTAAAGAGACAATCACACCTGCTGTCTCTTTAATTGTGAATATTATTAAAATATTCTTTAATGTGCCATCTTATCGTCCTTCATCTTATTAGAATCGTTTTTCATTTTGTCATTCATCATCTTGTCGTCTTTCATCTTGTCGTCATTCATTTTATCCTTCGACTCCATATTATCTTTCATCTTATTATCCTTCGAAGACGAACCCTGGCAGCTGCCCAGGAAAAAAGTGGCAAATAAAATTACCAGCAATGGAAGCATTAACTTTTTCATTTTAGAAAATTTGATTAGAAGATTAATTAATTTGTTTAGAGCATGAAAATTTCATGCACAAATCAACATACGCAGAATTTAAAAGACTGGTTTTTAATTTTATTAATAGATCACTAAAAAATTATCAGGAGCATTTCCGGGGAATTATTTCCCCGGAATTTTCATTTTTCTGCTTACTCAATAGGTAAAATAAGCATGAAGAACAACCTATTTATTCTTTAACCATTTTGCGGCTTATGCTTTGCTCGCCATCAGTAATTTTGATGATATAAAATCCCTGTGCCAGGCCTGAAGTATTAATTAGATTAGTCCCACGGCTTAGATTTTGGGAAATCATTTCCTTCCCGTCTAAAGAAGAGATGGAGCAGTTTGCTTTATCAGCCGAGATTTCAACTTTTAGTTCCTGGCTGAATGGATTTGGATAAACACTATTTACCGCGATCCCTGTTTTGTTCAGGCCAAGCGCATTTTGATTCAATTGAATATTATCCACCCACATTTCTGAGGTGCCGGTTGCATTCTGAGGATCACTGGAGGTGATAAAAACGATTGTAGCGCTATCAGGAACACCGCTGAAGCCCGGGTTATATTTGATCTTTGCCTCAAAGAGCGTATAGGCGCTAATGGTGCTTCCCTGCCGATAATGTCCTTCACCCACAAGGTTGCCGCTATTAAACATATAAATTGCTGCTTCACCCGAATCGCTGCCTTTTTTATTGAACTTAAGGTAGCCGCTTAATGAGCTATAACGTTGGTTCACCGCAATGGTTGGAATTGCATTCGGTGTTTGGGCTGCTGCTCCCTGATTGGAACCGGTTACAATACCTCCCGGTATGAAAGGACCTCCTCCAAAAAGATCCACCGTATGTAATTTGACGGCATAAGTGCCGCTTTGACCCGGGCTTACGCGTTCACAGTTCACACTGTCAATACCAAATTGGGCAAATAATTCATTACTGGTGGTCCATCCAACAATATTATTTACGGTTTTGGTGGTCCAGTTTTCAAAACTGTTATTTGGTATGTTTGATTGCAGGACGCCTTTATAATAGCAACGTATATTATCGATGATGAGATAGCTTGATAATTTAGGATCATAATTCAATGTATTCTCAGCATAGATGGCAATGGTTTGCGGTGCATAGGAGGTATCGAATGCCAATAAAGGGATTGAAATTTCTGTCCATTGGGTAGCCGTGCCGGTGGTAATGAAATATTCTCCGGCCCTTACCAAATTAGTATCGCTGTTAAATTGCTCAATATGAAAAGTACCTGTATCTCCGTTGGCAATGGAATACTTCACCCATATTTTCACGGTATCTACTTTATTGAAATAAGGATATCCATTGGTAAAGGGCGTGGATAAAAAAACAGAGGATCCGCCCTGGACATCAGTTTCAAGCTTGATGGCAAAATTGCCGGCCTGGGCGCTACCTACCTTGGTTACCACACCTTGAGATTCCCAGGTGGCAACCTTTTCGGTGCTGACGCTATTCCAGTTTTCGAAGCTGGTATTGGTTAATTGTGCGAATGTGGTATTTGTGATGAATAATAAAGTGAAGAGATAAAATAGGGTTCTCATGATAAAAATAGATTTAATTTTACTTGTTTTAATATAGTTGGACGAAGATAAAACATTTGGTTGCTTTTTGCCTGAATTAATTCAAGCATCCAACAATTTTTATACATTCAACGGCCTCCTTTACATCATGAACACGGAGGATATGGGCACCTTTTAATAAGGCAATGGTATGTGCTGCAGTGGTGCCGTTAAGCGACCCATCGGCTTCCACCTGTATCACATTTTGTATCATTTTTTTTCTTGAGATCCCAACCATTACCGGCTTCTCTAATATTTTAAATATCTCCAGGCTATTGAGCAGCTCGTAATTTTGTTGCAGGGTCTTGGCAAATCCAAAACCCGGATCAAGAATGGTATCATGTATATTTAACTCATTGGCACGAAGCGTCCGGGCAATAAAATAATCGAAGACCTCCCTGGTAACATTCTCATAGATGCTAAGGCTGTTCATGGTTTTAGGCGTTCCCATCTTATGCATCATGATATAGGGAACCTGGAGGGCAGCAATCGTTTCCATCATCAAAGGGTCGTCTTCCCCCGCAGAAATATCATTGATGATTGAGGCGCCTTCTTCAATCGCTTTTTTAGCGATTGAACTCCGGAATGTATCTACCGATATGATAATTCCATTAAATGAACTAACCAATAACTTTAATGCCGGCATCACCCGGGATGCTTCTTCCTGCTCACTCACATAATCTGCGCCGGGCCTCGACGAGTAGCCCCCGATATCAATGATGGCAGCGCCGTCATGAATCATCTTTTGGCAGCAGCTCAATAATTCTTTCTCATCGTGCATCCTGCTATTACTATAGAATGAATCGGGGCTTAGGTTGAGAATACCCATCACCACAGGCTTCTCCAGGCTTAATAATTTGCCTTTGCAATTAATATACACCAGGCAAAGCTATGGAATTATGAATGGAATCAGGAAAGGGACATCCAATTCGTATTTTAAAATGGCCCGACTATGGAAATTTAAAATTGGCTCTCATAAAAAAAATAAAACAAAACAGGCCGCCTTTTAAAAAGACAGCCTGCATTAGATATATTCTTAGGATTATTTTGATACGCTTCTTACACTCACCCTTACTACGCTCCAGTTTGTGGGGGCGATATCGCCTGCTCCACGGGCCCCTGATCCGGCATTCTTAAACATATCTGTCCACTTCTTTTGTCCCCTTGCTTCCGAACCGTCTCTTGTTCTTACCCCTGAACTCTCTAATAATTCAGGATTGGTGATGGGTTCATCGGTGGTGATAATAACATAGGTATCTACACCATAGGGACCGGTAACTCTAAAAAGTGGCTGCCTGCCCAAGGGAATATAGTCAGGAACCTCATTCTTATCATCTAAGCGTGGCATTTTATTTTCAACTCCTTTGCCACCGTAAAAAAGTTTGGTGTTTCCTTCAGCATCGATAGAGAATACATATACGTAGCGTTTACTACCATCCCAATTGGCCTTATTGGTCTTATCTACAGCCAGCACCAATCCATAAGTCTCGCCTTCTACAATATTGCCCGCAGTCACAATTTGATTTGTCTTAGAATTTTTCAATGCAAGATAAAAAGGGAAATTGCTCACCCCATCTGCCGGACCGGTTAAGGCAAGCCATATTTTTATTTTGGCCAGGCGGAAAGAATAATCGGTTAAAGTGTCAAGATATAAAGCATCATTCGTTCCATTCATTTGGAGAAAATCGGTACGTATAGGCATCGTGCTCAAATACGCGCTGTCGCTGGTGGTGATGCCCGGCATGATAAAGGCATATTGCACCTGGTTTTCATACACCCTACCTGCAAGATAATAGTTCGCATCAGCCGGTGAAGCAACGATCTTCACTGAGGTATTGTCTTTATAATATTTTTCTATTTCGGCCTTCATACCTGCATAAGGAGGCAAGCTCACATACAAGCGTATATTATTCCCTATAATGTATTTCCTTGCTTCACTCATCTTAGGGCTGGCGCCGATGGCATGCGTTTTATTGTCAGGTGTTCCCACATACCATAGGCCGTCATTGAAATAAATCGTATGTGTGGCACTTACTTTCGTAGGATCAGTCACCCATTGAATTTTTGCATCAGCCTTAAATTTATAGAATTCTTCACCAGCCGCTTTCACCTGGGCATAGGATAAGCTGGAATTTGGAATATAAACGGTAAGGGCATTTTCTGCCACTACCCATTGTGTTACATTATACAGATCTCCGGGCTTTATATTTTTATAATCCCCTTTGGTAACCTTGGCGGTGCTTTTGGTCATGCTGTTCACTTCAGTGATGGTAAGCTCAATTGATTTATCGGCATTCACCAGCACGCAGTTGGCAGCCAGACCGAGGGCGGTACCTCCTTGTAAAGAGATGGTAGTGGCGCTTTCCGGATTCATCACTGCGATTAAAGTGGTTTTGGGCAATGAGCCGCGGTCGATGCCAAATAAGGTATTTGCCTTGCGGGCTTCGTTACCTGCAAGCACAGGCTCCTGTGTTTTTCCATTGTATTTCATGATGGCACGTACACTGGTAAATATTTCGGATGCGCTGGCGGTGGCAGGCAAAGTTTGTACGGCTTTGCAAAAGGCGATAGTAAAAGCGCCATGTGGTGTGCCTTGGTCGTCCTTCTGTTCGCTGGCGCATTCCACATCCTGGGCAGCACTGAAGATCAATGCCCCTTTATCTTCCGGTGCAACGGCTATACGGGTGCCATCTTTTGCATCCTCCATATCGTTATCTATTTTTCTCACCTTTGGCGGATTCGCATTCGGTCCTCTTCCAACCGAACCACTATGGCAGCTATCATAAACCACGGTGAGAACCACGCCCTTATCAACCAGCTTATTGAATAATAAAGCCAGTTCTTTATCGCGGATATCTTTAACACCTTTCCATATATCAGCAGGTACCATTGTTTCATCCATCTTATCGTCCTCATCGCTCATACTATTATAAACCTGAGAACCGTGGCCTGCATAATAAATAAAAACGATATCGCCTTTCTGCGATTCATCAATGAGCTTGTTCAATTCTTTAATAATCCGGTCGCGTGAGCATTCCTGGTTTTTAATAAAAGTGATATACCTGCCATCTGTAAATCCATATTTGGCTGCAACCAAAGCTTTCACTTCTTCGGCATCATTTACACATCCTTCCAGGTTGCTCCAGTGTCGATCGCTTTTGGATTCCACGCCCTCGGGGTTGTAGGTGTCGATAGCCATAAACAAGGCACGCTTGGTCACGGCTTTGGCATTCAGTCCAAGAAGCAGCAGCAGCAGGATGGAAAAGTATTTCCTCATATGCTTAATTATTTTGCCGGTTTCAATATATTGGGTGTTCATGATTGATGGGTAATTTTAAAGTTAATGTTCGAATAAAATGAAGGGTAAACAAGAATGGTTTAAAATACCCTGAAACACTTAGCGTATATCGTATACATACGTACCGCTGCAATCGCCTTGCGCGCTCCAGTCGTAGGTGCCGCCTGTAGTGATGCAATATACTGTGGTATACCCGGAGTAAACAGTGACGCTGCCACTTTCCCAGGGCGCAAGTGTTCCTTTGTAATTTCCATCAACATATATTTTTACATAATAGCCGGTGCTATTGCTGAAACTTACAGTACATGATCCGCGAACAGCGCTTGGCCTTGTTATTTCCACATCGCTGGTGGGCGCTTCTGTTTTGATATTCGGGTTCTTAAT
>JBBRJE010000062.1:0-11492 GCA_038219845.1 Bacteroidia bacterium | reverse complement strand
TAACATTTCAGGTCGGTGAGCTTGAATACAATATAAGGCTCGCCATCGAATTTAAGTTCATAGTCGGAGCTGGTGCACTGCCATATTCTGTTGTTACTGTTAAATATCGTATTGTCTTCAAAAAGGCCGGCAGAGAAATCCATAAATTCTTTGAAAGCTTTCTTGTTTTCTGTGACAGTTTTATCAGCTATCTTTTGCCAATTGATAAAAATCACCTCGCCTTTATTCTGTTTTGAGAACGAGGTAAGGGCTTTGAGAAAGGCAATAAAGTCAGGATTGGCACGCATCTTCGATATCAGCATCTTATTGCTGATACGTATAATGAAACGCTTTTGCTCGTCGGTGAGAATGGTGCGCTTCCATTCTGCTAAAAATAATTTATATGCTTTTTCGGCTTCATCGCTTTTGTCATCCTTCATGAATTCGCCAAGCTCTTTGATATACACGCCGGTATCCTGGGAGAAGCTTTTGAATTGTTGTGCGAAGGCAACGGTGCCTGACAGAAACAGGAATAGGGATAATATTTTTAATCTCATGCTCTTTTTTTATTGTTGTTCAAATACGGCGGCGCACCAGTCATTCCTGGTCTTCGATTTTACGAATTTCATTCCATAATTTGCTGCTTCAATTCTTAAATCTTCCAAATCATTTTCATAGAAACCGCTAAGCAGGATAACGGTTCCAGGTTGTGAAATATTGTGGTACATGGCCAGGTTCTCCATATTATAATTCCTGGTGATATTGCTCAGGATAATTCGTTTTATAAACGGGAGCCATAAGTCCAGGAATTCCTGATCCGCGAGCACTGCCGCATCGCCAAGCACTACGGTGGCCCGTTCCATTTTATTTGCTTCAAAGTTCTCCCCGGTATTTTCAAAGCACCACTGGTCAAAGTCGATGGCCACGGTATGTGCAGCACCCAGCTGTTCTGCCAGGATGGCCAGCACACCTGTGCCACAGCCCATATCGAGGCAAGCTGCATTGCTGAAATCCTGTTCAAGCATAAGTTCCATCATCAGCTGTGTAGTTTGATGATGACCGGTTCCAAAACTCATTTTGGGCTGTATTATGATCTCGTGTTGGAACCCTTCCCTGTGTTCATGGAATTGCGCCCTCACATATATTGAATCCCCAATGACGATAGGTTCAAAATTTTCCTCCCATTTTTTATTCCAGTTGATATCGTTTTCAATTTCTTTTTCTGATACGAGTTTTGCCTTATACTTCGCGATAATTTCTTCAATATCTTTTTTTACCGGCGCGTAGTTTGTACTCAAGGAATAAGCGATTAATGCATGATCCTCCTGGGTGAAATTATCGAAATTCAATGCGCTCAGTTCGGCGATAAGCATTTCCTGGGTTTCGTTATCAGCTTCAATATTCAATTCGGTATAAGACTCCATGGCAAAACGCTATAAAAAAATGGATTTAACAATCGCAAAAATACGCAGGATATATCATACCGTTTCATTGGGCCTGTTTTTCATAAAAAAATCGGATATATAATACCATGCAATACAAAGGATTCCTGCCAGGAACAAATATTTCGCATCGGCGCGGAGCTCCTTTTCATAGCCATAAAATTCGCCGATCATCCATAGGCTGTTCGCTGCGATCCAGAAGCATACGGCTATATTATGGAATTTCTCCCTTTTGGTATGTCGGGTAACCCAGGTGATAATGATTGCCAGGCTCATGGTAGGCAAAATCATCGTGAGTCCGAATATCTTCCATTCGAGGCACCAGCTTATATCTTTACAGAGCCAGAAAAGGATATGCATGTTTTCAAATTTATGAATTCGTTCCACCATGACCTTATATTTTTTTTAGAATCGCAAATATGGCCGTAAATTTGCTACTCAGAAAATTAAATGCATAGAATACTTTTTTTTTATTTTTTCATAATAGCCGGCATACCTGTATTATGGGCTCAGGCAAAAATTTCTGTTGACAGCACCACGCATAATTTTGGCACTGTGACGCAGGGGCAGACACCACGGCATATCTTCATTATCAAAAACACAGGCACAAGCCCGTTGATCATTAATAGTGTTGACGCCTCCTGCGGTTGTGTTACGGCTGACTATAGCAAATCGCCGATCCTGCCCGGCAAGACAGGAACAGTTAATCTGGTATTTCTTACTGCAACAAAAAAAGGATTTCAATTACGATCCACCACCGTGAAAACAAATGCAGGAGAGGTGGTGCTTTATATGAAGGGGACGATTAAAAAAAAATGAAGGAATGAAGAAGTGAAGGAATGAAGGAATTAATAATGACCAGAAATTATAAAAATTAGAATGCGTTACCTTTTATATCTGTTGCTGTAAATACCTCTACACCTCCCCCAATACCTGCATTGCCTGCACTGTATGCTTCACATTTTTCACCACCAATATTAAATTTTTTGCGGTTTGCTTCATCTGGCAACGTATATTATTATGCTGTACAAAAGTCATGAACCTGGAGAATTTCTCCGAAGAGAAATAATCGCTTTTGGAATTGCCTGGGAAATAGCATTGCATCACGCCCTGCCGCACCGTGATCTTTTCAAGGCCTAATTTCTTCCCGATCCATTTTAAACGGAGCGAATCGGATAAGGTATGAACCTGAGGTGGCAGCTCACCAAAACGGTCTCTTAACCTGGTAAGAAATTTCTTTAATTCATCCTCCTCGTTTAATCCGCTGAGTTCGCTATATAAGGCCAGGCGTTCTGCATTATTACGGATATAATAATCGGGGATCAGCATCTCCTCATCGGTTTCAATGGTGCAATTGCTTGAACTGAGCCTGATCTTCGCCACCTCTTCCACAAACAAGCCGCTGAACTCATCCAGCTTTAATTCCTGTATCGCTTCATCCAATATCTTATGATACATCTCAAATCCTATCTCGGCAATAAAACCCGATTGCTCGCCACCCAGTAAATTACCGGCGCCACGTATATCCAGGTCGCGCATGGCTACATTAAAGCCCGAGCCGAGCTCAGAGAATTCTTCGATGGCGCTCAACCTTTTTTTCGCATCATCTGTCATCGCGCTTATTAAAGGAACCAATAAATAGCAGAACGCTTTTTTGTTGCTACGTCCCACCCTGCCGCGCATCTGGTGAATATCGCTCAGGCCGAACATATGGGCATTATTGATGATGATCGTGTTGGCATTTCTGATATCCAGTCCTGCTTCGATGATGGTGGTGGCAACCAGCACATCGTACTCGCCTTCCACGAATTTGATCATCACATTTTCCAATTGATCGCCCTCCATCTGGCCATGGGCTACATTCACGCGGGCCCTGGGGCAGAGCCTTCTGATGAGGTTGGCGATCTCTTCAATATCTTTCACCCGGTGGTGAACAAAGAATACCTGTCCGCCCCTGCCAAGCTCATAATTGATGGCGCCTTTAATTAATTCGGGGGTGAAATTATGAAGCTCGGTAGTTACCGGCTGCCTGTTAGGAGGTGGTGTATTGATCACGCTCAGGTCTCTTGCACCCATCAATGAAAAATGCAGGGTGCGCGGAATGGGCGTGGCTGTAAGGGTCAATGTATCTACATTCACTTTGCGCTCTTTCAATTTCTCCTTGGCGGCCACACCAAATTTTTGCTCTTCATCTATAATCATCAACCCGAGGTCTTTGAACTTTACATCTTTACTTATGAGCCGGTGTGTGCCGATTAAAATATCAACCCTGCCGTTCTGCACCTTCTCCAAGGTCTCTTTTTGCTCGCTCTTAGTTTTAAAGCGGTTGACATAATCCACAGTCACAGGAAAATCTTTGAAGCGTTCTTTAAATGATTTATAATGTTGCTGAGCCAGGATCGTGGTTGGCACTAAAATGGCCACCTGCTTGCTATCGCATACCGCCTTGAAAGCCGCGCGCATGGCTACTTCTGTCTTCCCGAAACCTACATCTCCGCATACAAGCCGGTCCATGGGATGCGGCGTTTCCATATCGCGCTTCACCTCTTCAGTCGACTTGGTTTGATCGGGCGTATCTTCATACATAAAGGAAGCTTCGAGCTCTGTCTGCATATAATTATCGGGGCTGAACTGGAAGCCTGGTTCGGCTTTGCGTTTGGCATAAAGGAGAATCAGTTCACGCGCAATATCTTTAACTTTACGTTTCGTATTCTGCTTCATCTTCTCCCATACATCACTTCCGATCTTATGAACGCGCGGCTCGGTGCCTTCCTTGCCTACATACTTAGCGATTTTATATAGGGAATTAATTCCAACAAAGAGCAGATCTCCATCGCGGTAAACCAGCTTCACCACTTCCTGCATCACACCATTGGGATCTTTCATTTTCGCCAGTCCTGCAAATTTTCCTATGCCATGATCGATATGCGTTACATAATCCCCGGGCTTCAGGTCGCGCAATTCCTTTAGCGTGAGGGCTTTCGATTTGGAGAATGTTTGCCTTGTTTTATAATTATAATAACGGTCGAAGATCTGGTGCTCGGTATAGCAGGCAACGGATAAATCATGATCGATAAACCCTTCGCTGATGCCATGGTATACAGGTTCAAACTTTAATGTCTTATCTAAATCATTAAAGATATTGTACAGGCGTTCAATTTGTTTGGAAGTATCGGAGAACACCAGGTTATATATATTCTCTGCCTGGTTAAGCTTTAGATTCTCCGTAAGCAAACTAAAGTTTTTATGAAAAGTGGGCTGGGGCGATATCTTAAATTCTATTTCTGTATGATTGCGAAATAAGGTGCGGGCGCCAATCTCCACGATATGGTATTTTTTCAGCGGTTCGGTAATTTCATCGTCGCCAATAAAACCTGCGATAAATTCGGGCATTGCGGCAAACTTTTCATTCAGCGTATCTTTCAATACACTCAAACCTTCTTTCACATCTTTCCCGTCTTTCAAAAATACTACCGTATCGGGCGGAAGGTAATCTATGAGCGTGCTGAACTGACCGTCTTCTTCCTTATTAATTTTTGGAACAATATTTAACCATTTGACCTCCTTTTCCGAGAGCTGCGTGATGGGGTCGAACTCCCGCAAGCTCTCAATGGTATTCCCATTGAAATCGAGGCGGTACGGATAATTATGTGCATAGCTGAACACATCCACGATACCCCCGCGAACGGCGTACTGGCCCGCTTCATATACAAAATCAGTGCGGTCGAAATCCCAATGGCTCAATTGTTCCACGAGGGCGTCCATATTGATGTCTTCATTCACTTTCAGCTGGATGGTTTTATCTGTCAGCTTCTTTTTAGAGATGACCTTCTCTGCCAGTGCTTCGGTATAGGTGATGATGAGGTTCGGGGTTCCCTCTTTGAGGCTGATATCGCCCAAAACCTCCGTGCGCAGATGCACTTTGGCGTTCTCATAATTTTCCGGATGCACTTCACGTTTAAAGCTACCATCGAGGAACAATACTTTTTTCCCATCACTGAGGCTTTCCAGGTCGGTATGGAAATAATGCGCTTCATCTTTATTGGCGAAGATGAAGCAATAATTACGAGGCTTCTTAAAATAAATTGTCGCTGCGAGAAGCGCCTTGGAAGAGCAAAACAATCCCTTGAGATGCAGGCGTTGCGGGAGCAATTCTTCCAGGCATCTTAATATATTTTTCGTCTTCTCCTGTTCAGCATAGAGCTGTAACAACTCAGCGATCTTCACGGGGCAAAGGTAAGGAATAGTTGCGGTGAAGGCAGGAGATAGTGGTAGCCCACGCCCCTGTTATACAAATGCCTCCTTATTATATTTATTTCTATATTCCAATGGCGACATTCCGGTAATCTTTCTAAACACTTCACGAAACGCCTTCACATCCGAATAGCCTACGTCATACATCACCTCATTAACGGTTTTACGATTTGTTTCAAAGGCTTTTTTGGCCGATTCCATTTTCACCCTTTGCGAATATTCTACCGGGGTGTTACCTGTAGCTTTTATAAATCTTCTATCAAAGTTTCTTCTTCCAACCGAGAACTTTGAAGATAAATGTTCAACCGATATCTTTTCATCTAAACGGCTTTCAATAAATGCCTGTGCCTTTTTCACCATCTCATCCCCGTGCAGCTTCTGTCCTGAAAAGATGGAGAACTCAGACTGGCTGTTTCTGTCCATTTCAATCTGAAACACCTTAGAACAATATATAGCTGTTTGCCTGTCGTAATATCTTTCAACGAGATAAATTATTAAGTTCAGAAATGAGTATGCCCCGCCATTTGTATAGATTCTATTTTCTGCGGTAATTAATTTGTCGGTTTGCAAATTCACCTTCGGAAACATCGTCCTGAAATCCGCTGCAGCAGCCCAATGCGTAGAACAGGCTTTCCCATCCAGCAAGCCGCTTGCAGCAAGCATAAATGCTCCGGTGCAAATAGCAGCAACTTCTGCGCCCAGTATATATTGTTTCTCAATCCAGTCGATAAGCAATTTATTCGCCTTCACCGACTTTTGATAGTCATGATTCAGTGAAGGGATAATGATGAGATTTGTTTTTGTGATCGTTGAAATATTGGTATGTGGCTTCACGGCAAATAAGCCATCATAAAATTCCACCTTCTTTGAAATGCCGGCCAACTGGATATTGAACAGTTGCCTGTTTCCGTTTTGCTTCCAATATTCATTTGCCCTTGAAAATATTTTGTAAGCGCCGACAATGCTGCTTAAGTTATTCCCTTGCCCATTAGGCACGACGATGGTAAGATGTTTCATGGAATATTATTTTGGCAAAGATAGAAATTACTATTGTCCAAATCAACCCGCTATAAAGTCCATTTGACACCCCCATAATCTGATAACCAGCCAATACATTTGCAACATTAATATTAATCATACCTAAAATCTAAAAAAAAATGAATCCAAATCAACTGATGGTTAAAATGGTATTTGACAGATGGCATGCATCAATAAAAAATTGTGACACCCTGCTAAATTCTATTTCCGATGAACAATTGCTGAAAGAAATTGCTCCCAATAAGAACAGAGGAATATATGTATTGGGACATCTTATTGCTGTGCATGATTTGATGCAGGAACTTCTGAGCGTTGGAGAAAAATTATATCCGGAATTATATGAGCCTTTTGTTAAGATGCCCGACAGCCCAACAGCCCAAACACCTTCTGTAAAAGAATTGAGAGCATGCTGGAATAAAATGAATGAGGTATTGGAAGTGAAATTTAATAGTTTGGAGCCAAATTCCTGGTTTGAAAAACATAATTCCGTATCAGCCGAAGATTTCATCAAAGAACCATACCGGAACAAATTAAACATCGTCATCACAAGAACAACCCACCTGGCTTACCATACGGGACAGTTGGTATTACTTAAATAATTCCCTTTTAAAAAAATCAAAAATGACAGTATCAAGTTTTAAAACAGCTATTGTAGTAAATAATACACCAGGCGAAGTATTCGATGCCATCAATAATGTTCGAGGATGGTGGAGCGAAGAAATTGAAGGGAGCACAAACAAAATCAATGAAGAGTGGACTTATCATTACCAGGATGTTCATCGCTGCAAAATTAAAATAGTGGAATTCATTCCAAACAAAAAAATAGTGTGGCTGGTGTTGGACAACTATTTTAGTTTTACTAAAGACAAAGACGAATGGAAGGGAAATCAAATTATTTTTGAGATCACCGGAAACGGCAATGAAACAGAGTTACAATTCACGCAAGAAGGCTTAGTGCCCGAATATGAGTGTTATGATATTTGTCAGAACGCATGGAGCACTTATATTCAGAAAAGTTTATACTCGCTTATAACCACAGGCACCGGACAACCCAACGGTAAAGACAAGCCGCAGACGGATGACGAGAAGAAAATGACCGCGTCAGATTTCACAACCACTATTTTTGTAAACCAAACGCCCACTGAAGTATTCAATTCAATTAACAATGTTCGGGGGTGGTGGCAAGGTGAAATTGAGGGAAGCGCAAATAAACTCAATGATGAGTTTTCCTATCGGATGGAGAAGATTCACTACTCAAAGCAAAAAGTAGTTGAAATTATTCCTGATAAAAAAATCATTTGGCTCGTCACCGAAAGTAAACTGAATTTTCTTAAAAATAAAAGTGAATGGACAGGATCAAACATCATCTTTGATATCTCAGAAATAAATAACAAAACTCAAGTCCGCTTTACCCACCAGGGCTTAGTTCCCGAAATTGAATGTTATGGCGATTGTTCAAATGCCTGGAGCCAGCTTATACAGGAAAGTTTATTGAGCCTGATCACCACAGGTAAAGGCAAGAAAATTTTTTAAGCAACTCTCAATATTTGGTTTAAGAAATTAAGAAAAAATAAATTTTACGAATGAACAGTCGTGATAAAACGCATGCTATTGCCAATATGGCCGCCCCCACTCCTTGACCTATTTCTGATTTCTTAGCCCGGCATTTAACGTTTTATTATCCTCAATGAGACCATTTTCTAATGGCATGGCTCACCCATTGCAATGTTAATCTTATTCTGATGCTTCCTTTTTTGATCGGCAATCTCTAAATCTTAGTTAACGGTTTTTGACCCGGTTAAGGGTGTATTCCTTAGCTAATCGAGATTGTATGGACAATAGAACCTGGGCTATTTTATCTTTTGACTTTGACATTTTACACTTAACTTAACACTATCCTGAATTCCAATTTGCTTTATATTCGCCCTGCGTATTCTTGATATAATAAAGCATAAAATAAATGAATCTCACAAAGTCAAAATTGATTGAAGCAGAAAATATTGCACAAGAATTATTCAATGCGATCGAAGAACGCCATCTAATAAAACATGGCAAATCAGAAAACGAATTAAATGAAGAAGTATTCATGCTGGCTGACGAACTTTTCGGGATTAAAAAATTCTGGCATAAGAGAATAGTGAGAAGCGGTATAAATACCCTGGTGCCATATGATGAAAATCCTCCAGATTTGATTTTGCAGGAAGATGATATTTTGTTTCTTGATTTCGGACCCATCATAGAAGATTGGGAAGGGGACTTTGGAAGAACCTACGTTATTGGCAACGACCCTTATAAACACCAATTAAAAAATGATATTGAGCTGGCATGGCATGAAGCAAAGAATTGGTATGGCAAACAAACGAAATTGACAGGTGCCGAATTCCATCAATATATTCTTGAGCTTGCTGCGAAATATGGCTATGTCTACGGCGGACAGCTTGCAGGACATCTGATCGGCCATTTTCCTCATGAAAGATTAGAGCCGAAAAATTACGGACTCTATGTTCATCCCGAAAATCATAACGATATGTTCTTGCCTGATGCCAACGGTAATAAGCGCCACTGGATCTTAGAAATTCATTTTGTGGATAGGGAAAAACAAATAGGGGGCTTCTTTGAACAACTATTAAATTAATAATGCGCAGTCACGGTAACAGGGACTCATGAGACAGCTATCTATGAAACTTGGGTGCAAGGTTACATTGCTGGGCTCACTTGGGAAATGCCTTTCAAAGATCCAATAATATTATCATGAAATCGGTTATTATTATTTTAGTATACTTCCTAAATATCATTGGCGGGATTATCTATACTTTTTATTTGTCCAGAACGATTCCGGAGAGTAATATCATCGCTCTCCCATTTGCGTTTATTGGTGTCACAGATATTGGGCTTTTTGCTTCGAGTATTATTATGGCCTTGATTTTCATCCGCGATCTGAAAAATTTATGGCCTTTGCTCCTCCCGGTATTTTTGATCACTTCACTTTTACCCCTTTGGTTTCTATATAATTGGTACACTGGGCTGCCAAGCTAGTGGATAAGCGCATCGCATACAATTATGGAAATATGTTTCATAATAATAATGCTCCCGGCTCATAACTTCATGGCCTCTGATACGATCCTAAATACTTCCGAAAATGAAGCAAACAATTGAAATACGCATTAAAATAAATGCAGCACCTTCCATCGTATGGAATCAATTAACAGATCCTGAAATGATGACGCATTGGATGGCCGAGCCGGAAATGGGAATAGAGATTATCACCGATTGGATCGTGGGGAACCCAATAGTCATCAAAGGATTTAGCCATATAAAATTTGAGAACAGAGGCAGGGTGCTGCAATTTGAACCAAATAAGTTGCTCCAATATAATTATTTGAGCTCGCTCTCCCGTTTGCCCGACAAGCCTGAGAATTATTCTATCATCACCTTTAGCTTGTCGCCTGATGAGAACCAGACTTTATTAAGCTGGAGCAGCAGTAATTTTCCGACGGAAATCATATTCCGTCATATTGAATTTTACTGGAAAACAACACTGGAGATTCTAAAAAAATGCGCTGAAGCAATTGATGAATGAACTGATATAGCCCAAGACAAAGAATTAGTAGTATCTCAGTTTGAATTTATTTTAAATTCAATTTTAATTAAAAAAAAACTATTTGATCTGATAATTAATCGAGATGATTAAACCTATTTGCGCAGGTTAATTATTTCAATATGAGCGAAATAGTGTTTTCTTTTTCCTGTTGTTCTACCAATTGGACAAAATTTATTGATGGTAATATTATAGCAGGTATTCCAGATTGAATTGATATAGTACTTACATACGCTCGTACATAAGGAAAACCTATTGCAGGGGCTGATATTTTGGCAAAAGAGGATTGGAGAAATTCAGCATTCACATCGATTGAACATTGAAATACAACATGATACTCTATTTTCATTTCAACCAATTCATTATTTAGACCCGATCGACTTCTTATATCGACATGAAATACCTTAGCAAAATGGTGAGGGGCATCTGTAAATATTAAGTTTTCTAAATGTAAATCAAAATTTTGGTCATTTTCACCCTCCGGAAGCTGTTTGTCTCCGCAAGTATATTCCATTTTTACTGCCTTAAAAGCAATCACCGTAATCATATTTTGTATACTGTTCTCGTTCATGCTGCAAGTCCGTAGTTACCATCAAATGCTGTCAGGTTAGCTGAAACTCCTATAGATATAACTGGTTGGATTCTTAATGTAGTTGAATCATCCATAATAATATTATGGATTAGACCATTGTAGATCGATGAATTTTCAATATCTGCCATTTTTTTGCCATAATCCGCCCCAGCTTTTATATATATAGGGGTTTTTACTTTAGCCACCGAACCTTGAGTAATAAAAAATAACCCTTCATAAGGAAATAAGGCAAAAAATTCGCAATAGATATCCCCCTCTATTTCATTGAATTCTATTTCATTATTGTACAAATCACCCGGTAAAACTTCTATAATATGGGCTTGTTCAATCCTATCATATTCATATGAACATTTAATGGACGAAAATTTATTCACTAAAAAATCAATTCTCCCTTTTAGATATTTGGACGCATTCATAATTTATATAATCTGTTTAATACTCCCGTTAGTTGTAATACTCCCCATTTGTTGGACCAATTGTTTAGCAAGTTAAGTTAAATAATTGGGTTAGATAAATTGAGATTAGGCTGCATTTTTTTTGATAGATTGGTCATACATTTTGTTAGGGGTTTGTTTTGTTGTGTGATGAG
>JBBRJE010000061.1:0-12043 GCA_038219845.1 Bacteroidia bacterium | reverse complement strand
CGCCCTTGTCATTCTGAGCGCAGCGATGCGCCAGTGTCATTCTGAGCGATGCGATGCGCCTTTGTCATTCTGAGCGAAGCGATGCGCCTTTGTCATTCTGAGCGAAGCGATGCGCCTTTGTCATTCTGAGCGAAGCGATGCGCCTGTGTCATTCTGAGCGAAGCGATGCGCCAGTGTCATTCTGAGCGACGCGATGCGCCTCTGTCATTCTGAGCTAAGCGATGCGCCTTTGTCATTCTGAGCGAAGCGATGCGCCTTTGTCATTCTGAGCGAAGCGAAGAACCAAGAAACCTCGACTTCAACTCTTCCGTTGGAATCATACATGAGTCTTGTCTTCCAAATATCTTATATCTTGAATTGGCAATGATCTCATAAAAAAAATCCCTGATAAATTTTGGGAGGATAATAAAACCATAAAATATTTTCCACAATCCCCCCAATTCCTTTGCCACATGCAGCGCTGCCGAAGATTTTTGATAATATTTATCTCCCTCTATAAAAACAAAAGATTCAAAATCATTTTGTGGCAGGCCAAACTTTTTAAGCAATGCTTGTCCTCCTTCCGATTGCAAGGCAGCGAATTTAAATTTAGCATTCTTATCTCTTTTAATAATGAATTGCACAACACTATTGCAAAGATTACATACCCCATCAAATAGTAATATCTTTTCTTTATCATTCATTATTTCAAAATATTTTTTAGAGCAGATTCAATGGCCGGATATTTAAATTTATAGCCCGCATCCAATAGTTTCTGAGGCATTATCCAACGGCTTTTCAGAACGAGTTCAGGTTCCGTATTGATTAAGAAAGCGCCAATCTTTAATAACCATGCAGGTGCAGGGAGTCCTATTTTTATATGCATATCCCGCCTTAAGATGCTCATGAATGTTTTATTATCCATTGCATAAGGGGAAGAACAATTAATCACACCTTCCAGTTTTAGATGAGATTGTACAAACAAAATGATATTAAACAAATCTTCAATATGTATAAAGCTGAACATCTGATTTCCTTCTCCTTGCTTGCCACCTAAGCCCAAGCGGACAAGATTAATATAAGGCTTCATCACTCCTCCATCTTTTGCCAGAACGATAGCTGTTCGTAAAGCAACTTGCCTTGTTTTTTTAGGTTGAAATGCGAAAAATACCCGTTCCCATTCTTTTGCCACCTCTACTGAAAAACCCATTCCAATCTCCCCTTTACTTTCAGTCATATAACGATCCATTGCGTGGCGATAAATGGTGGCAGTGCTTGAATTGATCCATAAGGAAGGCGGATTTTTACATTTCAATATGGCTTCCCCAA
This sequence comes from Bacteroidia bacterium, assembly GCA_038219845.1. Taxonomy (GTDB): domain Bacteria; phylum Bacteroidota; class Bacteroidia; order UKL13-3; family UKL13-3; genus CAINMV01. Next base: position 10,735 of record JBBRJE010000061.1, on the reverse strand, counting down.
GGGCTTGGGTAGTTTCTGTCCGCGATCTTAGAATTTCCTTTTTGTTCTTTTCATTGTAGCGGCAATCCACAGATTTGCCTGCGAGATTAATGAGCATCTCTGAATTTTCCATCGCCTGAATTATTCCTTCTTCATCATCCCATTTTATCGCAAAAGAATTAGTTTTAATTTCCCTTGAAATAATTATTATCTCATAACCCATGGCCGTGAACTCTTTCGCGAGGTATCTTCCGATAAAACCACTTCCTCCGGCAATAACAATTTTCTTATTCATTCAAACTTAAATATTAAAAGGAGCTTCTGTGGATTCAAAATTTATTAATGCAATAGCTGAAATGGCTATCAGGCTTAGATTAAGAGAAAATGGATTGAAGGGCATAGTATAGGAGGCAGGATCAGTAATACCAGCGCCCACAGCGAGGACAAACAAAGCTATAATATTCAAATAGTGTACGAATTTTCGTCTGACAAATAAAATGAAAAAGGCAAAAATAATTTCCGCAATTCCTATGGATGTAAGCACCATTTTTTCAATGCCATTAAATATGCCGGAGAGCTTCAGCATTTCAAGTTCTCCGGTATCAGAAAAGATGATTTTAGGAATTAATCCATGATAGAACCAAACCATAAATAAAACAATATGGGCAATACGAATAGTACGTTGCGCCCTGGAGATTTGCTTTTGAGAATCCATATTCAGTCGTGCAAGTATACATCCCTGGAAATAATTCACCAAGAACGTGACCATATCTGAAAAAAATTAATAAAAAAAACGGGCGCTGATAGTACCCGTTATATATCACTTATTGAATAAATGCTACAATTAATAATATGAATGTTTTCACTGTCGACTTACAACTGACCACTTTCTACTGATTTAAGCCATCGCCTTCACACTGTTCTCCTGGCGTTTTCTATCATGTTCATCAAGGATCGCCTTTCTTAAACGAATGATCTTAGGCGTAATCTCCAAAGTCTCATCTGCCTGAATGTATTCCATGGCTTGTTCTAAGCTCATCTCCAGTTTCGGTTGTATTTTAGAGGCGTCATCTTTCCCGCTGGCGCGCATATTCGTTAACTGTTTTCCTTTCACAATATTCACTCCGAGGTCGCCCGGACGAATTTGTTCTCCCATGATCTGGCCAACATATACTTCTTCTCCCGGATCAACAAAGAAGGTACCACGATCCTGTAATTTATCAATCGAGTAGGCGGTAGTCATGCCTGTTTCCGTGCTGAACATCACCCCATTCATTCGGCCCGGTATCGCGCCTTTCCATGGCTTATATTCCGTGAAACGATGCGCCATAACAGCTTCGCCATTGGTGGCCGTGAGCATCTGGTTACGTATGCCCATCAATCCGCGCGATGGAATCGTAAATTCAATATGCTGTACATCTCCTTTGGCTTCCATCACTAATAATTCTCCTTTTCTTCTGGATACAATATCAATAACAGAACTAGAAAATTCCTGGGGTACATCCACTACTAATTGCTCGTAAGGTTCACATTTCTCGCCATTGATCTCTTTTACAAGCACCTGCGGCTGACCTACCTGCAGCTCATAACCCTCGCGGCGCATGGTTTCTATTAAGATGCTCAAATGCAGGATTCCCCTTCCAAATACCAATAATCTATCCGGACTGTCTGTTTCTTCCACACGTAAAGCGAGATTTTTTTCCAGCTCTTTAAATATCCTGTCGCGTAAATGACGGCTGGTTACAAATTTCCCATCTCTTCCGTAAAATGGAGAATTATTTATTGTAAATAACATATTCATGGTCGGCTCATCCACGTGAATGGGCGCCAATCCATGAGGATCATCAAAATCGGCAATGGTATCGCTGATCTGAAAATCATCAATCCCTACGACAGCACATATATCGCCTGCTAATGCCTCCTCCACTTTCAATTTCCCCAGGCCTTCAAATACATATAATTCTTTAACGCGGCTTTTTACATTCTTGCCGTCATGCTTTACAAGTGTAATAGGCTGATTTTGCTTGATTGTGCCCCTATGAATCCTGCCAATTGCAATACGTCCAAGGAAGCTTGAATAATCCAAAGAGGTGATTTGCATTTGTAAATTACCCGGCTCTGTAACCGGATGTGGCACATGCTCTAGTATTCCGTCAAGCAATGCCACTATATCAGTAGTTGGGTTTTGCCAGTCGGTGCCAAACCATCCATGTTTTGATGAACCATAAAAGGTAGCAAAATCAAGCTGGAAATCATCAGCTTCCAATTGAAAGAAAAGATCAAAAACAGCTTCATGCACTTCATCGGGGCGGCAATTGGGCTTATCTACTTTATTAATTACAACAATAGGTTTTAAGCCTAGTTGCAATGCTTTCTTCAATACAAAACGTGTTTGTGGCATTGGGCCTTCAAAGGCATCTACCAAAAGCAAAACGCCATCGGCCATTTTCAATACACGCTCTACCTCGCCTCCAAAGTCGGCGTGGCCGGGAGTATCCACGATATTGATTTTTACACCCTTATATTGTACACTCACATTCTTGGCCAGGATGGTGATACCGCGTTCGCGTTCCAAATCGTTATTATCCAATATCAATTCCCCTTTCACCTCATTCTCCCGAAATAAATTACAATGGTGTAAAATTTTATCAACTAAGGTTGTTTTACCGTGGTCAACGTGTGCTATAATAGCTATGTTACGAATATTTTGCATGAAATAAATTATACTGAAAGTCCCTAAAAAAGGCGGCAAAGATAGGCATTATATACGAGAATTTGTTGAATGCAGCAAACATTTCTGAAGCTTATTCTTTAATTAACAAAAGGTGTGAAATCCAAATTCAGATGAGCTCCGGCTTTCACTTCTTTAATAAATCTTATTCCGCCTTTGACGCCTAATAATTCCTGCATATTTAATCTCCTCTTATTGCAGGCTGATATCTCCCCAATTATTTAACCGAAATCAATACTTTTGCTGCATGCGCTTATTACTAATACCTTGTTTTATTTTATTGAATCTGCAATATGTTTTCTCTCAAAATTATTGCCGGCAATCCGATCCCAATGCCACGCCGCGTGAGCACTCGGTGGATATCACCAATATGAAGCTGGAGGTGGAATTTAAGCCAAAGGAAGGCTTGGTAATTGGAAAAGTAACCCATACTTTTAAATCATTGAGACCGGAAATTGATTCACTTTTTTTTGACGGTCCGGGAATAAGAATTAAGTCAGCCGCACTCGATGGCCAGCCGCTTTCGTATACTAACAATACATCCGGCGTTACCGTTGCATTCACTAAAAAACCCAAATGGGATGAGATCCATAATATCGTCTTTGAATATGAAGCCTACCCGAAGAAAGGAATTTATTTTATTGGTTGGAACTCCTATGATTCATTAGATAAACGTAATAAAACAAGAAGACAGATCTGGACCCAGGGTGAAGGAATTGATAACCGTTATTGGATCCCGATGTATGATAATATGAATGATAAATTCACCACCGAAACCGTGGTAACATTTAATAAATCGTATAAGGTATTGAGCAATGGATTATTGAAATCAGAAAAAACCGTGAATGGAAATATGATCTGGGATTATGCAATGTCTAAGCCACATGCTGGCTACCTCGTAATGCTGGCCATTGATGAATACGCGATTAAGTCAAGCATGACTGCAACGAAAGTGCCCGTGCAATTCTGGTATTACCCCGAGTACCCCGAAAGGCTGGAACCTACCAGCCGCTACTCAGAAAAAATTATTGAATTTCTTGAAAAAGAGACAGGGATAAAATATCCCTGGGAACAATACAGCCAGGTAATGGTGCAGGATTTTATGTATGGCGCCATGGAAAATACAACAGCAACAATTTTCGGAGATTTTTTTAACGTGGATAGCAATGCTTATCTCGACCGCAATTATGTGAGCGTTAATGCCCATGAACTTACCCATCAATGGTTTGGTGATTTAATCACCGCCCGCACCAGCGCTGATATCTGGTTGCAGGAGAGCTTTGCAACCTATTATCCAAAGCAGTTTTTCAGGGAGCTGGAAGGAGAAGATAAATACAGTTGGCTGGTAAAGCAGGATATGATCAGCGTTTTAAAAGCCGCGGAAACAGATAATAATCCTGTGCGCTATTCCCTTGCCAACACTGCGCGTGTTTATCAGAAAGGTTCTTTGGTTATTGATATGCTGCGTTATGTTTTGGGAGATGAAGAATTTAAACGCGTGATAAAATATTATCTCACCAAACACAGCTATGAAAATGTGGAAACCAATGACCTTTACCAGGCGGTACAAGATGTATTGGGCCAAAGCCCTGATTGGTTTTTTGAGCAATGGCTTTACCATGGCGGAGAGCCCAATTACAAGTTTAGCTATGCCAGCGCGAAGGATAAAGTGATGCTTAAAGTTGAACAAATTCAAGAGCTCACAGCGCTGGTGGGTTTGTTTAAGATGCCCATCAATATTGCTGTATACTTTAAGAATGGCAGCAAAGTTCAAAACCAATTCTGGGTGCAAAAACAGAGCGAGGATTTTTATTTGGATAATTTACAGAACCTGGATATTGACTACGTTCTTTTTGATCCCGGCAATAAAATCTTAAAGAAAATAAGTTATGAAAGATCAAACGAAGCAATATTGGCTCAGGCGCGCAAAGCTCCGGAAATGATTGATCGTTATGATGCTTATTTAGCTTCAAGGAATATCCCCTTCGCAGAAAAAAGAGAATTGCTCGTTTGGGGTTTTCAAAACGAAACATTTTATGGGATACGAAATGAGATCATAAAGCAGCTGATGGAAAACGAAGAGATGTATGACCTTGTAAAATCCCGGTTAACCAAAGAAAATCCCGAGACCATTAAATTTTTTATCGGGAATTTCAATGAAATTCCCCAGGGGTTTTTATACTATTACGAAACCTGGTTGTCGCATCCAAGCAATGATATTGTACTGGCTGTAATGCAAAAGCTCTATGATAATTATCCCGAAAAAATTGCCGGCTACCTGGCAACTACAAAAAACAAGACCGGACAGAATAATAATATACGTATCAAATGGCTTGAACTGGCCTGCCTGTCGGGAAATTCAAAAGCGGAAAATTTACAGTCACTCATTTCATATACCTCTCATTCCTATGAATTCAAAACCAGGGTTACCGCTTTCGAAGCATTGAAAAGGCTGAATATTTGTGATGAGATTATTATCACTAATGCATTTGAAACGCAGGCAAGCTTTAATGGGAGGCTCTCCGGGCCGGTGAAAGCGGTGCTTGATTATTTTTCACAGCAGGCAGCATATAAGAAAATGATGATTGAAACCTATAAGAATTCCAAGGATATAAAATTAAAAGCCACCCTTAAAACCAATTTTCCTTTTCTAAACTAAGAAAATAAATTTACCATCTGGGTACATAGAGAACAAAGACTACGAGAAGTTTTTAGGACTAATTCGAAAGATTGTAGTTATCGCAATACCTCAGCGCTGCTTGCAATACACGATACTGCTTCTCTGCATTTTCGATTTACTATTTACGATTTACCTGGTATTCCGTAATTCCCGAAAAGACTCCTACTTCTCTTTCGCGGCTTCCTTATTATTCCTGGTGATGAATTGTTCCAAGGCCAGGCTCATGCTTGGGCAATCAGGGGTAGGAGCATTCACGGTGACGATGAGCTTTGCTTCTTTTGCAATTTTAGCGGTGGCGTCACCAAAAGTGGCCACCATCATTTCTCCCTGCTTGAATTTAGGGAAATTATCGATCACAGATTTCACAGCTGCGGCGCTGAAAAATGCGATGAGATCATAATCATTGAGATTCATGTTTTTCAAATCGGCCGACTTGGTATAGCATACAATACCTTCTTTAAATTTGATCTTATGCTTCTTCAGGAAATTAGGCACTTCCGGCTTTCTCAGGTCGCTGCACAAGTATAAATAATTTTCATCCCCATGCGCTTTCAATACCGATAGCATATCTTTTTCCGTTGACTTGCCGTAAAATACTTTCCTTTTTCTCAGTTGAATATATTTCTGGATATATAATGCAGTGCCTTCATTCACACAGAAATATTTCATTTCCGGAGGCATCTCAAGGCGTAGCTCTTTGATCAGGTTGAAGAAAAGATCCACCATATTTTTCGAATTAAAAATAATGGCAGTATGTTGAAGTATGCTTATTTTTTCCTGGCGAAATTCTTTAGAGGTATATGGAACAATATCTGTAAAACTTTTAAAATCCAATTGCAACTTCAGCTTTTTAGCGATGTCGAAATATGGAGATTTATCTGTTTCAGGTTTAGGTTGAGTAATGAGAACGCGTTTTACTTTCAATGCCACAGTATGTTACAAATAATTATTAAGGTACTTTATTATTAAAAACCAGGGTGCGATTTCCAAGGTGCAAAGATATAAAATCAAATACAAATAGTTATACTTAAAGTATTGCATCGTTTGAGAGAGGCCACGGAAATACCGAAGCAGTATAAAAAAGGCGATAATCCCCATGGAAGTTGTGATGAGCCACTGCTGCCCATGCCATGGGGAATACAATAAAAGCAAAGTTATAAAAAGCATGAAAACACCACAAAATAAATTCGTTATCGAGATATTGATGATATAAATAGCTATTGCTTCCCTGATCTGAAAAATCAATCCTGCCAGCAGATGCACGAGAAATTTAATGATATAAACCACGAGTATCAGGCTCAAAATAGTAACAAACACATCAAATTTTTCTTCATACAATGGCTCTTCAAGGCGTATGAAATTTCGATATGCCCATAGCGAAATAATGAGCACAAAAAACAAATTTGAAAATAAAACGAAAAGCCATCTTGGGCTGTACTTATCATTAATGAGCTCCGCAGTAGCCGAACGTTTATAGAGTGAACTGATTGCATTGCGGTATAATTTGGAGAAATTAAATTTAATAAAAAGCAGTAGCATTAAAATTCCAATTACAATCAGGAAGATCCAGTCTCTTCGGTACATGGGCTTTATGATTGGTCGACTATCCGCGTCGAAGTAAATATCCGGATCAGGAGGCAATTGTTTTTTAGGAAGATAATACCTGGCATAATTGGCTTTAAAAAAGGAATCATTTCTAAGCGTGTCCTGATAAAATTCTTCCATCGACACAGTGCTCGAATCATATCCATTATCCTGGTTAACCGACCCCACAGGATCGGAGTCATAGGGGTGCTGCACAGCATTTGAGTGTGCTGAAAGCGTAATCGCGAAAAAAATAAAAAAAAAGATCCTTAAAATTTTCATAATTAAAATACCGCAGTAAAACCGATATGCACTTTCCCTTGCTTCAATACAAACCCATTTTCATTGGCCAGGGCATAAACAACAGTCAGTATTCCGCCTTTGGTTTGAATACCCAATCCGCCGCCGCCACCCAAAAGCATCGTATTACTATAGCTATTCACAATATTACTTTCATACCAGATACCATTGCAAAACAAATTAAAATATCCGGTCCCAGGTAAAATATAACGGTACTCTGTACGGAGTAAAGCATAGCTGGTGGCTTTTATCCGCAATTCATTAACGCCCCTGAAAGTTTTTAAGCCACCCAGCTGGAATTGCTCATTGTAAAATATTTGCCGGTGATACATGGATGCGCCCTGCATATAAATATTCATCACATTGCGTTTTGATAACGGATAGTAAAAATCCATAAGGGCAAATGCCTGGAAAGCTGTGGATGCAGGAGGCATGCTGTCGTAGGCTGAATAAGGTTTGCCTCCCGTAGTATTAGCGTTTTTTAATACCGCATTCTCGAGCACCTTATGCGTGCCTGTGCTGAGGTCGAAAATCAATTGAATGCCCCGGCTCGGGTTAAACAGATTATCAAGATTTTTATAAAGAAGCTTCATCCCGTAATTCTTATTCACATAATCATTTACACCGGGCAGTGTATTAGAACTTAAAGCCTGCGCTTGCTGCAAAACAGATAAGGTAGCGGTACTTTTCTCATAAGAATAATAAAACTGGAATGCATTGAGTCCGCTCACCAGGTAACTGAATCCTGAATTATTTTTTAAGCGTTGAAAATTACTGTCTTGTCGAAACAGTGAAAATTCGTCGCTTATTGCCAGGGGTGCACCGAAAAGAAACGGATAATAAGCCGATACATTAATATCAGAATTCTGTGCCGCGAACCGCCGCCATTGCAGCTTTAATGATGCTGCCGAGGCAAGCACATTATTCAATTGCAAATTCACATCACCTGTGATCTTATATTTTCCCGGTTCTTTTTCATCCGTCTGTATACCTGCGATACCTTCGAAAGTATTGGAAGGCTTGTCGTCGATGCAGACTATTACCTGTGCTTTATTCTTATAGAAATAAACCGAAGAAGGCCTTGCAACTTTGATGAATGGTAGCTGTTGAAGTCGCTTGTCTATCTGGCCTATGTTCGCTTCATTATAAGCTGTATTAGGTTTCAAATCGAGATAGCGCATCAGAAATAGCCTGTCCTGCAATGAGTTTCCGGTTATGATCAACGTATCATAAGTTATATATCGACCGCTATCCACCACCAGCTTTATTTCTATCGTTTTCGATGATACCAATTCAGGTTTAACCGACACCAGGGTGAAAGGATAACCATGCTGCTCCAGCTCCTTAATCATGGCTTGTACCGACCTGATCAAATAGGAATAATATCCCGAATTCAGTTCGTCTTTTTTCCTCTCCCGCTTATTCGCCCCAGGCCGGGATTGATAGATTTTATACCGGCGACCCAAGTGCAGGAATGCCGTGGTTTCCGCCGAATCACGAATGATGCTGTCAAAAGATGCTTCGAGGAAATTTTGTTTCTGCCAACGTATCAATTCTTTTTGGAGGTACCGGTTAATTTCTGATTCATCGGCGAATGATCTCCGTTGGTTAAATTCAAGCAATACTGTATCCGAAGGTATAATCATTAATCGCAAAGGCTGTGTTAAGCCCTGGAAAACCAGTAGGAGGATTAACACGGTATATAATATCTTTGCGCCCGGAAACATAGGATGCAAAACTATACCATTCATAGTAATAAATCCATTCCATCCCATTTTAAATTATACCCTTGGCCGGCATCTATATTCATATCCCTTACTGTAAGCAGGCATGCATTTACTGCGATTTCCATTTTTCCACGAACATAAAAAATAAAGGCGCATTGCTTGCATGCATCCATAAGGAGCTCCTGCTTCGCAAAAATGAGCTGGAGCAGGAAATGATAGATACCATTTATTTTGGCGGAGGCACGCCCAGCATATGCACCCCGGCGGAAATCGATTCAATTCTGCAAACCATCAATGATAATTATCCTGTTGCCGGCGCCTGTGAAATTACCCTTGAAGCCAATCCGGATGACCTCTCGGAAGATAAAATTTTTGGCTTAAGAGAAGCAGGCATCAATAGGCTCAGCCTGGGTATCCAAAGTTTTTATGACGAGGATCTGTTGTGGATGAACCGGGCTCATAATGCATTACAGGCTAAGGCTTGTCTGCGCATGGTGAAGGATGCCGGGTTTACCAATATCAGTGCTGATCTTATTTTTTCTACCCCGATGCTTACCCAATCGAAGCTGGAAGAGAACCTCCAAATCCTCACAGGCTACGAGATCCCGCACCTGAGCTGTTATAATCTTACTGTCGAAGAAAAGACGAAGCTGCACCATGAAGTTAAAAATAAAAAGATCAGCACAGTGCCTGATGAGGCTGCAATAGCGCAATTTTATTTTATCCGTAGCTTCCTGCTTGGGCAGGGCTATGAACATTATGAGATCAGCAACTATGCGCGCGATGGAAAATATAGCAAGCATAATACTGCTTACTGGCAAAGAAAAAAATACCTGGGCGTGGGCCCGGCCGCGCATTCTTTCGATGGGCTTGTACGGAAATGGAACATTAAAAATAACGAAGAATATATCCGTAATTTAGTCAATGACCAATTGGCGTATGATTCGGAAACCTTAAGCCCGGATAATATATTCAATGAAGTATTGCTCACGGGTTTGCGCACCCAATGGGGAGTGAACCTGCCCGCGCTTGAAAAGGAATTCAGTCCTCAGTTCCGTCTTGCCGGCCCTATCCTCAATAAAATGTTAAAAGAAGAAAAATTAGTTATAAGTCAAAATCAAATTACCGTTCATCCCAATTATTTGGTTATGGCAGATACTATTGCGTCAGACTTATTTATTATTTAATTATTTTGCGATCCATTAATGCATACCATTTACCCTGAAATATTATTGCGCAAAGCTCAAAATAAAAAGAGCTTCGCCGTACTCATTGATCCCGACGCAACCGATGAAATCTCTTTATTGAAGATTCTAAGCCATAGTATGGAAGCGGGTGTGGATTTTATCTTAGTAGGCGGCAGCCTGATAACGAATGGCTATTTTGATAAATGCATTGAAACAATTAAAAATAATTCCACCTTACCTTGCATTATTTTTCCCGGTAACAGCTTTCAAATAAGCAAGAAGGCGGATGCCATCTTGCTCCTCTCACTGATTTCGGGAAGGAATCCCGAATTACTTATTGGTAACCATGTATTGGCTGCTCCTGTTTTAAAACAAAGTAATATAGAAATTATTCCTACGGGTTATATGCTTATCGACGGGGGGCGTACCACTTCTGTTTCTTATATGAGCAATACCATCCCTATTCCATCCGACAAATATGCCATTGCTGCCAGCACCGCCCTGGCCGGGCAGATGCTTGGGCTTAAACTTATTTATATGGATGCCG
>JBBRJE010000060.1:0-12056 GCA_038219845.1 Bacteroidia bacterium | reverse complement strand
ATTGATTTGGACTAATATATTTAGGAGTGAATGCAGGCTTTCGTGATGTGGAATGCCCTGTTTTCGTGGTCTGTCCTTGCATTTTATTTCCGGATTTATGCCGCTAATGCAAATATATCAACATTCTGGACTTTCTGAGCAAGCCCCATTTATTCTTGCTTTCATGGCACAAAACCTTCCTACAGAAGGTATGACCGCCCTCCCCATTTCTACCCACAAATTGTTCCTCTGGAAGAAAATACAAATGCATCCATTCCATTAATTATTTTACCAGCACATCCAATTCGGAAATATCCTATATTATGTCAGGGTTGCTATAAATGAGGAATAACCCATTTTAATTCTTATTTTCGCGCCCGAATATTTAAAAAATTTCATTAACATACATTATGACCAGATTTTTTCTCACCCTTGCAACCTTGACTTTCATTATCGTATCTTGTAATAAGATGCAAAAAACCCCTAGCGGACTGGAATACAAAATCTTCAAATCAGGAGGTGGCGACAAAATCGCTGCTGGTGATTTTGTGTTTTTTAAGGTGGTAGGTAAAGTTGGTGATTCGGCTTTATACAATACCTATAAGAATTTACAGAACCCATATATGCAAATGCCTGTCAGGGAAAATTTCGCCAAAGGCAATTTCGAAGAGGGGCTGACACTTTTAGGAAAAGACGATAGCGCTTTATTTAAGATCAATGCAGATTCATTTTTCAGGTACGTAGGCGCGCCTACACCGGCGTTTATCAAAAAAGGTGAATCCATAAACTTTTATGTTAAGGTAGATAGCTTCATCACCAAAAAAGAAATTTCGGAACGTAAAGCAAAACAAGACGCAGAGATGATGGAGAAGGAAAAAAATGAGCCTGCGCTGGTTGATGACTATGTGAAAGCCACTGGCTTGAAATTCTCAAAAACTGCGTCAGGATTATATTATAACATTACCAAAACAGCGAACGGCCCCAAGGCCTCGAAAGGGGATACCATAAGCGCCCTTTATACCGGTAAGTTTTTTGATGGAAGGGTATTTGATTCCAGCGATAAACCCGATATGCCGTTCCAGTTTGTCCTTGGCGCGCACGAAGTAATTGCCGGCTGGGATGAGATTTTTGCCATCTTGCATCAGGGTGAAAAAGCAACGATAGTTGTACCATCCGCTATTGCCTACGGAACCCGTGGGAACCAGGGAATACCTCCGTTTACGCCCTTAGTATTTGATGTAGAACTGATTAAAGTATCCAAATCCAAAAAGTAATATGAATCGTTTAATAATAATTCTGATATTCTCTTTTGCCTTTTTATTCCCCCATGCCCATGGCCAAGCGCCAAAAGTAAAAACACAAAAAACAGCTGGCGGGGTAGAATATAAAATTTTTAAGGCTAACAAAGGCCCTCGAATTGGTTCTGGAGATAATGTGTTTTTCAAGCTCAAAGCCACTTTGAGTGATTCTAATTTATATGATACCTATAAGAGTACGCAAAATCCTTATATGAATATCATTATCACCGAGAACTACAGGAAAGGAAATTTTGAAGATGGCTTGACTTTACTAACCAGAGGTGATAGCGCATTATTGGTAGTCAATGCTGATTCATTTTTCAATTTATATCTTGGTAGTCCACCGCCTGCATTTGTAAGAAAGGGCGATCCCATCTATTTTTATCTCAAGATTGACAGTATTGTTACTAAAAAAGTACTTGCCGAGCGCAAGGCAGCAGAAGACATGATTCTTGCTGATAAGCAGAAAAATGAATTTAAGCTGATCGAAGATTATATTAAAACGACGGGCAAAGTATTCACGAAAACATCAACAGGTTTATACTATGTGATTACTAAAACTACCACCGGAGCTAAAGCCAATAAAGGGGATAAGGTATCCGCAATTTATACTGGTAAGCTTTTGGATGGAAAAGTTTTCGATTCGAATAAATCATCGGGCCAGCCATTTGAGTTCACGCTTGGAGCGCATATGGTGATCGCAGGCTGGGATGAAATTTTTGGCATTCTCAACGAAGGGGAGAATGCAACCATTGTAATGCCATCTTCTTTAGGATATGGTGCCCAAGGTGCCGGTGGTTCTATAGGCCCTTATTCACCTTTGATATTTGATGTGGAATTTGTTAAAGCGAACAGAACAAGGTAATACCATGAGGCGGTCAAAATTGTTTTTACTGCTGTTTCTTATCTTCACCGGAGGCTTGGTAAATTCACAATATCTCACCGGCCCGAACGGGGTAAAATATTTTTTCTGGCGGAGTTTCGGCACCATGCAAAGGGCGCAGGTGGGCGACCTGGTATTTGTTGATATCGTTGGAAGAACGGAGAAAGATTCCGTGATAATGAGCAGCTATATGCAGGGCCAGCCTTTCCAGATACTGGTTCCAAAGCCCACTTATAAAGGATGTTTTTTTGAAATGCTTACCATGATGGGCGAAAAGGACAGTGCCCAAGTTTCAGTGATAGCCGACTCCTTATACATTCGCTCTTTTGGGAGCAAGCTACCGGCATTCGTCAGGAAAGGCAGTAAAGTAAAAATCACAATAAAAATGGTTTCTATTATCACGAAACAGGAATATGAGAAAGGGTTGGCCGAGGAAGCCAATTATGCTATAGAAAAGCAAGAAACGGATATTCAACAATACATCACTGCTAATAATTTACAAATGACCAAAGCCACTTCCGGTCTATATTACCAATTCAGTCTCAAAAGCTTCGCCCGACGGGTGGTGGCTGGTGATGAGGTGACCGTGCATTATACCGGTAAATTTTTGGATGGTAAAATATTTGACAGCAGCATACCAAGGAATCAGCCTTTTGTTTTTGATGTAGGCAGGGGCAGCGTGATCAAAGGCTGGGATGAAGCATTGCAGCTCATGAGCCTTGGTGACAAAATAAAAATTATCGTGCCATACCAGCTGGCCTACGGAGAAAAAGGGAATGCAGCTATTCCCGCCAATACACCTTTGGTTTTTGAAATCGAGCTTTTAAATATTAAATAATCACTCCAGCTATAGCAAAAAAAACAGATCCAAGCCTCGGTTAAAAATGCGCAAGACAATATATATATCCATAATAATCTCTGTTCTTGTGGCTTGTAATGCTGCAAAAAAATCAGCATCAACAAAAAATACCAAACAAACGGTTACCCAGGCCGATAAGAATGCGCCTGTTTCTGAAAAAAATCCCATCATCATTATGAAAGGTCCTGATACCATAACAACTGCAAGCGGTTTGCGCTATGTAATATTAAAACATAAAGGAGGCAGCGAGAAGCCAAATAATGGTGATAAGGTTTCCGTGCATTACCGTGGAAAGCTGGAGGATGGCACCGAATTCGATAATAGCTTCAAGCGTGGCCAGCCCTTTGAATTCCAGATTGGGATGGGGAAAGTAATCAAAGGATGGGATGAAGGTATTGCCTTGCTTTCATTAGGCGATTCAGCCCTTTTAATTATCCCGCCTGCCCTTGGCTATGGCAACCGTGATATCTCCGGCATACCGGCCAATTCCACCTTATATTTTGAAGTAGAGCTTGTTAATATTAAGGAACCTGTATTCGCCAACCCTTATAATTTCCAAAACAAACCTGAACATATCACTCCCTCCGGATTGAAATATTATATTGTGAAAGAAGGAACGGGAGCACAAGCTTATAACGGGGCCAATGTAAAAGTACATTATACCGGATACCTTGACGACGGCAAAATTTTTGATTCTTCGGTACTGCGTGAAGAACCCCTGGAATTCAGGGTGGGTGTGGGTATGGTTATCAAAGGCTGGGATGAAGGCATCCTTTTGATGCGACAAGGAGCAAAATACCGTTTTGTGATTCCAGCCGGTCTTGCTTACGGAACGCAGGGGGCGGGAGATATTATCCCACCCAATGCGAGCCTTACATTCGATTGTGAACTAATTGAAGTGAGGTGATTTTATTCCTCAATTGGGGTTCTTCCATATTTGATTTGCTGATAAAATAATCAATTTGAATGGATGAACTTGTATTTTCTTCCAGAGGAAGAATTCGTAGGTAGACCAATTGGGCATGTGTATTTCCTTCCGTAGGAAGGTTTCGTGCGAATGTGTCTTCGAGATCATTCCAATTCCTTTCAACAAATATGATTCTACTCGACTGTATTCCAAATTCTTATTATAATCCAAAGGTGTTATACCGTAAGCATATATGTATTAGTCCAATTAGACTTCGTCTTCTTTGTACTAAACATATATTGCTACGGCATTTACCACTGTAACATTATAAAACACTTTGGACTGTTTTATAATGAACATTGGTATTATTTATTCTTGCTTTCATGGCACAAAATCTTCCTATGGAAGATATGAACACCTATCACCATTTCTACCCACCAATTCTTCTTACGGAAGAGAATACAGCTATATCCATTCAATTAACTGTTTCATCAGCACATCAAATTCCGAATAACCCACCATCTAACCCGCTCCCTTCCACTACATTTCTATTTTTGTCGTTTTTCAATAGTATTTTGTATTCTTGTAATAATTAATAATGAATGAATTGATGCTGCGTTTCAATTTTCGCATGCGGCATTCATTGATTTTTGAAATATTCATATCACAATATTCATTTAATATAATAATTTTGTCGATTACAATTTATGGGTAGAAATAAAAAGATTACTAAATTAGAATTATCCGACAAAGAGAAATTTTTAATTAATCTGAGTCACCAGATTCGAACCCCGCTCTATTCTATAAGCGGGCTTTCTGAAATATTACAGTCTTCGGGGCTGGATACGCAACAAAGAGAATATGTTTCGCATATCAGCTCCGCTATCGAAACACTTGCAGAGCTGGTAAACAGCCTGCTGGATTTCATGCAGCTCGACAGCAATACGATGACGCTTAAGGAGGATATTTTTTCTATCGAAGATATCATATCTAAAATCATCAAGCTTCATAAACCCACGATTGCGGAGAAAGGGTTGAAAGTGAATTATTTTATCGACAAAGACATCCCCCATAATTTACGCGGAGATAAAGGCATATGCCAGATTCTAATTAATAATATCGTTAACAATGCAGTAAAATATACCTATAGTGGAAATATTGAAATAAGAGTCAACCTGCTGGAAGATAAGCTCCAATCGGTTACCATGGAAATTAAGGTGCAGGATTCAGGCATAGGCATTAATGCTAAGGTGCTTGAAAAGATTTTCGAGAAGCATGCCACGCCTTCCAATGATTATACGGAGTCGTTAAGTGTTCCGGCCCTGGGCCTTCAAATATCCCAACAGCTTGCCAAGCTGATGAACGGCGCTATCAGCGCCCAGAGCACGGAAGGGAAAGGCAGTACATTTACAATTCTCTTGCAATTAAAGAAGGACCTGAGTAAAGCGCCGCTGAAACCGATAAAAAATGAAGATATATTTTTCACCAATCTTCAATTGCTGCTGGTGGAAGATAACCGACTGAACCAGATTGTAACTCAAAAAATATTGCAATTGCAGGGCATCAATGTGGATATGGCAGATAACGGAAAAATAGCTATTGAGATGCTTAATCAAAATAATTATGACCTGATTCTGATGGACTTACAGATGCCCGTGATGGATGGCTACGCCACCACGAAATTCATACGGGGCGCCATGGCCGGGCATTTGAATAAAATACCAATTATAGCTTATACAGCCCATGCCTTTCGCGGTGAAGCCGAAAAATGTTTGGCCATTGGAATGAATGATTATATTTCGAAGCCCATGAATACGGATGAGCTGATGAAAAAAATTGCAGCCCTGGTACCGGCAAAATCTAATCTTTATTCTAAATCGGAGGCCGCTAAAAATTATAAAGAATTTAAAAATGACAGTGTTGACCTTTCTTATCTTCATGAACTTTCCAGGGGGAATAAAGAATTCGTGACTGAAGTGATAGAAATTTTCCTGCAGGAGACACCAGGGGAAATGCTGCAGGGAAAAATAAAGCTGGAAGAAAAAAATTTTGATGACCTCTATAAAATAATTCATAAGCTGAAACCATCCTATGCCTTAATGGGCATGCACCTGGCCTCAGAGGCCGTACTGGAAATCCAGTACCAATGTAAAAACACCAAAGACCTGGAGAAGATAACGGATGCCTTCAACCGTATTCAAAGTGCATTAAATAAAGCCATCCCTCAACTTAAAATGCAGCGCGGTGATTCGTAACATTATTTAGGTGACCGGATTAAAAATAAAATGCAAGTTTCATTCAAATTATATTCTTTTAACAGCTTGTAATAATACCAAAGAACAAGAGCAAATGATGATACTGAACTGACTATTGCCTATTTATGCAAATTCCTTATCTTGATCTTCAAAGGCAACATCAGGCCATTAAACAAGAACTGATAAAAGCCGCAACGTCTGTTATTGATAATGGATGGTTTATCTTAGGCAAAGAACTTGAGACATTTGAAAAGTCTTATGCTAGTTTTACCCAGGTGAAATATTGTAAAGGGGTGGCCAACGGCCTTGATGCGCTGATCCTTTCGCTGAAAGCATTAAATATTGGCCCTGGTGATGAGGTAATTGTGCCCAGCAATACCTATATCGCATCCTGGCTGGCGGTGAGCTATTGTGGCGCTACACCCGTACCTGTTGAACCCAGAATCTCGACTTATAATATCAACCCCGATCTGATCGAATCCAGGATCAATTCTAAAACCAAAGCAATAATGCCGGTGCATTTATACGGACAATGTTGTGAAATGGAAGCAATAATGAATATCGCTAAAAAATTCAATATCGCAGTGGTGGAAGATAACGCACAATCCCAGGGTGCCACCTTCAAAGACACGCCTACAGGCAGCTTTGGCGCTGTGAATGCTACCAGCTTTTATCCCGGTAAGAATATCGGGGCATTGGGCGATGCAGGCGCTGTGACAAGCAATAATGAAAAGCTGATAAACGCCATTGGAATGCTTCGCAATTACGGCTCAGAAAAAAAATACTATAACGAAGTTCAGGGTATCAATAGCCGGTTAGATGAAATGCAGGCTGCATTTCTAAATATAAAGCTTCCCCATATTTCTTCCTGGAATCAGGAGAGGGTAGATAATGCAAAACGCTACCAGGAGCAGCTCAAAACCGTTGGAGATATTATTTTACCCGCTGTTGCACAATATGCTTCCCATGTGTACCATATTTATATGATACGCACCGCACGACGCGATGCATTACAGGAACATTTAAATAAAAATGGCGTGATCACATTAATCCATTATCCTGTTCCGCCCCATTTACAGAAGGCCTATACTGAGTTAAGCTATAAGAAAGGTGCTTTTCCACTGGCGGAGATTATTGCCAAAACATGCCTGAGCCTTCCATTATACCCAGGATTAAAAACCGATGAAATTGATTATGTCTGCCATACAATAAAAAAATTCTTCTCATAAGATTTTCTTACTTTTGCGCCCTAAATTTTAAAACCATACGTCCCATGATCATTGGCTTACCCAAAGAAATAAAAAACAACGAAAACCGCGTTGCCATTACCCCAGCCGGCGTTGCCGAATTCAAAAAAAACGGCCATACGGTGTATGTCCAGGCTACCGCAGGGATTGGCAGCGGCTTTGAAGATTCGGATTATACAGGAGCCGGGGCGGAAATACTGCAAACAATTGAAGAGGTGTATAGTATCGCTGAAATGATCGTCAAAGTAAAAGAGCCTATCGAAAAGGAATACCCTTTAATAAAAGAAAATCAGCTTGTATTTACCTATTTCCACTATGCCTCCTATAAGCCTTTGCTTGATGCTATGCTTAAGCAAAAAGGAATTTGCATCGCATATGAAACGGTGGAAAGGACAGACCGTAGCCTTCCCCTGCTTATACCTATGAGCGAGGTTGCGGGGCGCATGAGCATACAGGAAGGCGCGAAATATTTAGAGAAGCCCATGGGAGGCCGGGGTATTTTATTGGGAGGTGTTCCCGGAGTCAAGCCTGCTAAGGTGGTAATTCTGGGAGGAGGTATCGTAGGAACACAGGCAGCAAAAATAGCTTCAGGGATGGGAGCTGAAGTGGTAATCATGGATATCTCCCTGAAGCGCCTTCGCGAACTGGATGATATCATGCCTAAGAATGTGCAGACTGTGATGAGCAACCATTACAATATTGTTGCAGAAATAAAAGATGCGGATCTGGTAGTTGGTGGCGTATTGATACCGGGCGCTAAAGCTCCGCACTTAATTACACGAGATATGCTGAAACTGATGAAGGCCGGAACTGTTTTGGTTGATGTTGCAGTGGATCAGGGTGGATGCATCGAAACCTGCCGTCCTACCACCCACGAAAATCCAACGTACGAGATCGATGGTATTATTCATTACTGTGTTGCCAATATGCCCGGCGCTGTGCCTTATACTTCCACCCTTGCTTTAACAAATGCAACACTGCCTTATGCTATACAGCTGGCTAATAAAGGTTGGAAGAAAGCCTGTTCAGACAATCCTGAATTGAAGCTGGGATTAAATACTATTGGAGATAAAATTGTTTACAAAGGTGTGTCGGATGCCTTTAATATGGAATTAAGCGATGTAGAGGGATTTTTGAAGTAGGGTGAGAATACTTCGGAAAAATTTTCCTGCATTAAAATCTGATTTTTGGAAAAATAATTTTAATTTTCATAAATTATTACTGAATGTCCTTAAGTAAAGATTAGGACCGCTACGCGGTTGATCTTAACACAGAGAACGCGGAGTTAAAAATACATCCCGCCACTTCGGGCGGGATGTATTTAATCTCTGTGTTCTCTGTGTTAAAATGCATTTCTTTCCGCGAAGCGGAAACCTGAACCAATTTTACATTAATAAATACTTAACTTAACGACATTGAATTATTTATTTTAATTATATCATTTGCTCCACTCAACTGACTTAGGCTATCGATAAAAAACTGAACCAATATTATTGTTTTAATTTCCCTAAATTAGCATCTGATATTAGATTAATCATGCCAACAATTGCTATCATTTCGTCCAGCGTTCGTATCGATCGTAAAAGCCATAGGGTGGCATTATACTTTAAAAAGTATCTTGAAGAAAATGGTCTGGCTACGGCTGAGATACTGGACCTGATGGAATATAATTTCCCGGTTTTTAATGAACGGTTACGTTTACAGAAAAATCCCACACCTGCAACACTGGAATTTGCGGATAAAATTATAGCATCCGATGGGGTCATTATCGTAACGCCTGAGTACAATGGCGGTTACCCGGCCAGCCTGAAAAACGTAACAGATCTTTTATATCATGAATGGTATAGAAAGCCTGTTGCCATCGCTATGGCATCCGATGGGATTTTCGGGGGCACGGAGGTAATCACCTCCCTTCAATTTAGTTTATGGAAAATAAGGACCTGGACCATACCGGCCATGTTCCCTGTGCCTAAAGTGCAGGATGCATTCGATGAGCTGGGCAATGCGGTTCATAAGGCTGAAATGGATCAGCGTGCTGTAGTTTTTATCAAGGAGCTTCTCTGGTGCATGGAGGCGAAAATATATATGGATAGTTTAGAGTAGAGGTTGATGTTAGCGAGGTTAAGGTTGAGGTTGAAGACATGGAAATGATTTCCCACATTCGATCCCAATTTTCAACAAACTAAAATTGCAGGAAAATACTTTGTAAATTCACGCCTATATGTTGTTTTCTCATTTACATTGCCATACCCAATTTAGCCTTCTCGACGGAGCTGCAGATATTAAGAAAATGTTGTCGAAAGCGAAAGCCGACAATATGCCGGCATGCGCAATCACTGATCATGGGAATATGTTTGGCGTTTTCCAGTTTGTAGCTGAAGCGCATAAGCAGGGCATAAAGCCAATTGTAGGTTGCGAGTTTTATGTAGTGGATGATATGGACCGCAAACAATTCAGCAAAGATGATAAGGATAAACGTTACCACCAGCTCTTGCTTGCAAAAAACGAGAATGGCTATCGTAATCTAATAAAGCTTTGCTCCCTGGGTTATACACGCGGGCAATACGGAAAATATCCGCGCATCGATAAAAAACTAATTGAAAAATACCACGATGATCTTATCGCCACCACTTGCTGTATCGGGGCTATGGTGCCGCAATTTATCTTAAAGAAATCGGAAGCCGATGCAGAGAAAGAATTTAAATGGTGGCTCGATTTATTTGGTGATGATTATTATATCGAATTGCAACGGCACGATATGCCCGAGCAACACCAGGTGAATGAAGTGCTTCTGCGTTTCGCAGATAAATACCAAAGGCCCTATATCGCAAGTAATGATTCACATTACGTGGAGAGGGAGGATAATGTAGCCCATGATATCCTGTTATGTATTAATACCGGTGAGAAATTATCTACACCAACAATCAAAGAATTTACAGATGATGATGTGATGGTTAAGGATAAGCGCTTCGCTTTTTATAACGATCAGTTTTATTTTAAGAAAACGGAGGAGATGACGGCCTTGTTTCATGATCTTCCTGCAGCGGTAGATAATACCAATATGATCGTGGATAAGATCGGGGTGCTCGACCTGAAACGAAGCGTGGCATTGCCAAATTATGTGATGCCTAAAGAGTTTCTCACACAGGATCAATACCTGCGACATCTTACTATGCTGGGGGCTAAAAAAAGATATATTGACTTTACACCTGAGGTTGAAGAGCGACTTAATTTTGAGCTGCAAACCATTGAGACCATGGGCTTCGCCGGCTATTTCCTGATTGTACAGGATTTTATAAATCACGGCAAGGATATCGGTGTTTTTGTGGGCCCCGGCAGAGGCTCAGCGGCAGGGAGTGCCGTAGCCTATTGCATCGGCATTACGAATATTGATCCTTTAAAATATAATTTGCTCTTTGAAAGATTTCTAAATCCCGACAGAAAATCATTGCCGGATATTGATACAGATTTTGATGATGAAGGCCGTCAGCGTGTTATTGATTATGTAGTTCAGAAATATGGAAAAACCCAGGTAGCACAGATTGTAACCTATGGCAGCATGGCTGCTAAAATGAGTATTAAAGATGTGGCCCGGGTGATGGAGCTTCCTATTGGCGATAGTAATGCCCTGGCAAAGCTTGTTCCCGACAGGCCGGGAACGAATTTAAATGCCATTCTTAAAAAGCCCCTGGAGGAATTGAAGGACCTGCCTTCGGAAGACCTGGAGAATATAAAAAAACTCCGTGAAATTCTTAAGAAGGATGCTTCCATTGAAGCGAATGTGCTTAAGCAGGCGATGATACTGGAAGGCAGTGTTCGCGGCACCGGCGTGCATGCCGCAGGAATTATCATCGCACCCGAAGACCTTACTAATCTGATACCCATTGCCACCGCAAAAGATTCTTCCCTCTATATCACGCAGTATGGCGGAAATATAATCGAAGAAGCGGGGGTTATTAAAATGGATTTTCTGGGCTTGAGAACCTTATCTATCCTAAAAACCGCCTTAATACTTATTGAAGAAAATCATGGCTTAAAAATAAACCTGGATGAAATTCCATTGGATGACTTAAAAACTTTACAGCTCTACCAGCGAGGAGAAACGATAGGCACATTCCAGTTTGAAAGTCCCGGTATGCAAAAGTATTTGCGTGAGCTAAAGCCTGATCGTTTTGAGGACCTTATTGCAATGAATGCCTTATATCGTCCGGGTCCGATAGCTTATATCCCTAATTTTATCAAGCGTAAACACGGATTAGAAAAAGTATCGTATGATTTACCCGCAATGGAGGAAAATCTGAAAGAAACTTATGGCATCACTGTTTACCAGGAGCAGGTGATGCTTCTGAGCCGCGACCTGGCCGATTTCACCAAAGGAGAAGCGGATTTCCTTAGAAAGGCCATGGGCAAAAAAGATATTAAGACCCTGGATAAAATGAAAGGGAAATTTATCACGCAAGCCGCTGCCAAAGGTCATCCGGAGCCCATGCTTGAAAAAATATGGACCGACTGGGAGGCCTTTGCCAGCTATGCTTTCAATAAATCGCACTCTGTATGTTATGCCTGGGTGGCCTACCAGACGGGCTACCTGAAGGCCAATTACCCGGCTGAATTTATGGCCGCCAACA
>JBBRJE010000059.1:0-12170 GCA_038219845.1 Bacteroidia bacterium | reverse complement strand
GGCAATGAAATCTGGAGAGAACTGGCAGAAGAATACGATAAAGCTTTTATTGATCAGAGTATTTGGATTAACAGGAATAAATTCAGATCAGACAGAAAATATAGAAACGAGAAATTAAAACTCGTATCCTCTGAAGGTTTTGAATATGCCATTGAAACTACGACCTCACGCGATATGTTTTTTGGAGACGCCATAATTAAAGCGTCTAATGCAAAATATAGAATAGGAAAAAAAGGCGATACCTCAAATACTATTGGGTTATGGAAATTTTTTACGGATAAATATTATACGAGATTAATAGATGTCAGCAAATATGTCTTTGAGTTTGAGAGTAATAAAAAATATTTCGAAGAAATATTAAACACAGGGATTCCTTTAGAAACAACTTATTTTAATTTATCTCCTGCAATAATAAACGATACTATCATTCTTTTCCCGGGAGCAAGTGAAAAAACAAAGCAATGGTCACCCGAAAATTTTGCAATTGTGGCAAATTATTTATTAAACATTACCTCATCAGAAATTGTTATTGCGGGATCAAAATATGACGGGCTTCTCGCCGGCGAAATATTTGGGGAAATAATAGATAATAATCAAAGGGTCTATAATTTATGTGGTTCCACGAGCTTACCACAACTGGTGAATTTGATCGCAGGAGCAAAACTGTTAATTAGCTCAGATACTTCCGCCTTTCATATTGGAATCGCATCAAGTACTAAGGTTATCGGGCTTTTTGACGGAAGACATTTTGGAAGGTTTGCGCCCTACCTTAATTTAAATAAAAAGGATGCTGCTTTTCTATATCCCTCACCCATAGGAAATTATATGATAAAATATAATTACTGGGTAAGAAAAAATAATGCTAAAAACCTCGGTTTTAATATAAATGAAATTAAACCTGATGAAGTAATAAAAAGTATTATATATTTGCTTGATTTGTAATAGTAGCTTATAATTTATTTTTACAAGAATGAAAAAAAATTTACTCTTTTTTGTATTTAGTCTTTTTTGTTTCCACTCATATTCCCAGCTTTTTAATTGGGCAAAAACCATTAGTGGCACCTCCGATGAATCCGCCACCTGTATCACGGTCGACGATTCTTCAAACACTTATGTGGTAGGTTATTTTCAATCCACCATTACGTTTACCAAAGCCAGTGGAACCATATCACTTACAAGCGCCGGCTCGTATGATTTTTTTATATCAAAATTCGATTGTGCCGGAAATGCAATTTGGGCAACAAAAATCGGGGGAACGGGAAATGAGAAAAGTTCATTTACCTATGGAGGGATAGTTTTTAACAAAATTAACGGGACATTAGTTGTATGTACTTCAATTGAAGGAACTGCCACTGCCTATTCATTAAATGGCTCTAATCAAACACTAAGTGCTGCGGGCGGATCGAGGGATGCCATAGTAGCCTCCTATGGCCCCGGTGGTAATTTGAATTGGATCAATAAATTTGGAAGCACAGGGGATGATCGGGCGGAAGCGATTTGTACGGATCCCTTTGGTAATATTTTTGTAAGGGGAGAGTTCGAGAGCACCGTTTCATTTGGCTCAACAAGCCTGACTTCAGCAGGGGGACAGGATTTATACTTAGTGAAAATAAATCCATCGAGTGGTATTATATGGGCTATAAAAGATGGGGGCACAGGTTATGAAGCATCAAATAATAGAATTGCCACAGATAAAAATGGAAATGTATATGTAAATGGAAATACGGATGGAACTTTTACCTTAGGCTCTTATACGGTAACCCATTATGGTGCCTGGGGTGGATATTTTATTAAATACGACTCTACAGGTAATATGAAATGGGTTACCAAGGCTAGTAATACAGGCACTTGGGAGGACATGGAATTGTTGTAGATAGCTTATTTAATGTTTTTTTCATTTCTGATTTTACCGGGACCGTTACCTTTTCCGATAAGTCGGCTAATACCATTGCATATTCAAGCACTTCGGGTTCCTATGATATTGCCATCTTTAAATTAGATTCCAGTGGAAATTTTATATGGGGTAAAAGGACGAATGAATCAGGCGATGAAGTAGCTTATAATTTAGCGATTGATGGAAGCAGTAATTTATATTTAAACGGGTATTTCACCGGCACATTTGGGTTTGGCTCATTATCACAAAGCAGCAATGGCAGCACGGATGCCTTTATTTTAAAAATAGATTCCGCAGGCAATCAAAAAACATTAAAAGGATTTGGTGGAACAGGCGCTGATCAGAATTATTTTGTTCATATTGATAAGTCCGGATTATTATATGCGTGTGGAACTTATTCGGGCACTGCTTCTTTTGGAAGTAATTCCTTAACCTCAGCGGGACAGGGAGATGCCTATTTTGCAAAAACTAAAATTGATTCTTCGTTTACCTTCTTACCAAATGATACTGCCCTTTGTGTTAGCACTTCATTTACTATTACACCTAATATTATTTCATCCTCTTATTTATGGAGCACGAATGCAACAACACAATCAATAAGTGTAACAAATACGGGTTGGTATAGATTAAGAGTTCTTTATAATTGTGACTATTTATTGGATTCAATTTTTGTAAGATTTTCCTATTGTGGCAAATGCCCAAATGGAACTCCTACAATCGGGGCAGAATTAGTAAATAATGGAGATTTTAGCGCAGGGAATTCCGGGTTTAATGCTTCTCCTTATGTTTATGATGCCGGGCATTCTCCAGGAAACCCATTAACGGGTGGATTTTATGATGTCGTTAAGGATGCATCTACAATTCATTTTGCATGGACAGGGATTGATCATACTAATGGATCAGGCAAGTTCCTGGCAATAAATGGAGCCACTGCTGCTAATTATTGCTGGCAGGAAACTTTTAATGTAAAGCAAAATACAGTTTATTCCCTTTCAGGCTGGTTTAATAATTTACCTGAACCTGTTGTATACGGGGGATTACCTGTAGCCTGTGTTCATTTCAGAATTAACGGCAATGTTGTTTCTAAAACAATATGTATTAACGACTATCCTGATACATGGCTTCAGCTAGATACCTTCTGGAATTCAGGAACAAATACTTCTATAACACTCCAAATATATAATTCGGGCACTGCAGGGAATGGAAATGATTTTGGCATTGATGATATCTCCTTTAGAGAATGCACAACATGCAGCGCTTCTGCATCTGCGGGTAGTGATGTGAGCATTTGTTTAAATGATTCTATCCAACTTACCGCTTCCGGTGGAGCTACCTATTCCTGGAGTCCGGCAACAGGCTTGAGTAATCCTAATATTGCTAATCCCTTTGCAAAGCCTTCTACAACTACAAATTATATAGTTACTGCTTCGCATGGCACTTGTTCATCAAAAGATACTGTTACTGTTTCCGTTATGGTATGCAACCCTGTATGCTTCAATTGTTCTTCAAAAGATTCAATCAATGACAGCTTATTAGTATGCTTCCCATTTAATAATAATGCAAACGATCAAAGCGGAAAAGGGAATAACGGAACCCCTTCGAACATTTCTTTTGTTAACGACCGGATCGGAAAACTAAATAGCGCTGCCAGTTTTAATGGCAGCAGCAGCCTGATTCAATATAATCCTGCAAGCTTGCAAATCAATACCTATTCTTATTGTGCCTGGGTGAAGTTATCAGCCCTGCCTGCCAGTGGAAACGCTTTCAGCATAATGGATGTCGGCGGGTCATCGAACGACCAGGGAATTTTAGTTGGCAATAATTATGGAACTCAAAATGGATGGATAATAAATAGTTATGGCACTAACAATATTTCTTATGCATCGGGGAGCGGCACTTTGCCTGCTATTAATACCTGGTATTTTGTATGCCAGACAAGGGATAATACTAATGTTAGACTCTATGTTAACGGCAGCCTCGTGGCCAGTAAAACTATTCCCAATATTAATGCGGGTTATTCGGGTGCACCAATAGAAGCTGTTATTGGAGCCAGGACAAATGCTGCCTCGCGACAATTTTTTAACGGCTTTATTGATGATATAAGAATTTATGGCAAAATTCTTAGCATCGCGGAAATTAATAAACTATATAATAACGCAGAGCAACCCATCGCCAATGCAGGAACAGATAAAATCATATGCAAAGGAGATTCCGTTCAACTCCTGG
Organism: Bacteroidia bacterium; assembly: GCA_038219845.1. GTDB lineage: Bacteria > Bacteroidota > Bacteroidia > UKL13-3 > UKL13-3 > CAINMV01. Next base: position 8,050 of record JBBRJE010000059.1, on the reverse strand, counting down.
GTTCCGAAGGCCGGAGCTATCGGTGGAGTCCGGGGATAGGTTTATCTGATTCAACTATTGCTTCACCAAAAGCAAGTCCCGGATCAACAACAGATTATATCCTGACAGTTACAAATGGAATTTGCACCGCCAATGACACGGTAAAAGTTATCGTCAATGCCCCCCCTTCAATCACTGCCAATAATGATACTACCGTTTGTAAGGGCACGAATTTAAATTTTACAACCACGGGAACTGCAACACGTTTCTTATGGAGTACAGGCGATACAACAGCTTCCATTAATATTACAATAAATAAAGACACCATACTTTGGGTGAGAGGCCAAACAGGGAATTCCAATTGTTATGCTTCAGATACTGTGAAAGTGATTGCCGCTCCTTTTCCAATTATTAAAACCAATAACGACACTTCCATTTGCAAGGGCAACAGTATTCTTCTTACCACGAGCGGCAATGCAAATAAATACTTGTGGAGCACAGGAGATACACTATCTTCAGTGAACGTTACAATAACTAAGGACACGATGTATTGGGTAAGGGGACAAATTGGAAATAATGCCTGTTATACTTATGATACGGTTCTGATAAAAGCACTGCAGTATTTTCCTGTAAATCTCGGTAAGGATACTGTGCTATGCAATGGTGACATATTTAAACTAAATGCGCTGCCCGGAATACCACGGGTATGGAGTACATCTGATACGACACAAAGCATCAATGTGAATGTAGTAGCGGATATTATTAATTATCTTCCACAGAAAATATGGGTTAAATCAGGCATTGGTAACTGCATAAGTACAGATACCATTTTAATTTACGCCTTGTCTAAACCTAAAATTTCTGTTCTCTTAAATGGGAAGACTTCCTTTTGTTTGGGAGGCACGGTCAGTTTAGGTCTGACGAATATACCACCATGGTCGAATATTAAATGGAGTACCGGTGATACTTCGAAAACTCTTATCGTTTCTCCCTTGCAGACGACCACATATTTTGTTACATATTTTAATAATGAGTGTGGTTTTAAGGATTCTATTACAATTACAATTTTATCCAAACCGGTAATAACCCTGTCTCCTGATGATAGTATTTGTCCGGGTGAATCCAGCCCACTGAAGGTACGGGGAGCATCCAGTTATTTATGGAACAATGGGGCTGTGGACAGCAACTTGAATGTCAGCCTTACAAAAACAACAACTTATTGGGTAATCGGAAGCAATGGCAGTTGTATCTCTGATACCCAAAAGGTTACGGTTACAGTGATTCCTAAACCGAAAGCTAGATTGAGTGCTAACCCTGTTAAGGGTACAGTACCTTTATCTGTGCAGTTTACAAATATTAGTGTTAATGCTACTGGTTACCTATGGTATTTTGGCGACGGCGATACTTCAACTGCATTTTCACCAAAGCATATTTACCTTGTAAAAGGCAAGTATACCGCCCTTTTAATCGCTTTTAATTCTCAAGGTTGCAGTGATACTGTTTCAGCAGAAATAATAGCCGATGATATGTTTATCATTTATATACCTAATGTATTTACTCCTGACGGAGACGGGCTTAATGAAGCATTTGAAATTTATACCGAAGGAATAAAAAGCCTTGAAGGTCAGATATATAATCGCTGGGGTGAATTATTATACACCTGGGAAATGCCAGGGGGGAAATGGTGGGATGGTACATACCACGACAGGGCAGTGCCGGATGGTGTTTATCTTTATTTGATAAATGTAAAAGACACTAACAATAACAGGCATATCTATAAAGGTCCACTTACCATAATAAGATAGAGGAGTCATTTCTGTTTTATTATATCCTTCGGTCTGTCGAAGTCTAGGGAATTTCTATTGAATAAGTTCTGTGGTTTCCGGAATACACTCCCGAGATTGCAACCTGTTTCACAACAGAAGGAAAGATTATAAAAACATAAAGTCGTTAATCCGGTTTAAAGAATTTAAAAAATTGCGCCTATTTTACACAGCTATGCTAATGGGGGATATTAAGTACATAAAAATTATATATTTGCTTTAGTTAAACGGCCGGCAAAAAGATGAGAAAAAGTTTACTTCTTAATATCAGACCTTATTCTGAATTAATAAAGAATTTGTCAACCCAATCCAATTTGGCCTTGTGCAGGGAAAATTTTGATTTCTTTACCCAAAACTATTCTTTATGATAAATTTTCTTTTATTATTATTTCTAATTTCATCATTAAATCTTTTTTCACAAACGGTTACAGGATATAAAATATGGTAATACTTCAGGGAATGATGGCGTTGAATCAATAACTTCGGATTCCATAGGTAATCATTTTGTAATGGGCCATTTCCAGACTTCTATCACTTTTGACAGCGCAGGAACAAATAAAACGTATACAACTTCTGCCAACCAATCTGTATTCCTGGTTAAATATAATTGCAATAATATATTTCAATGGTGCTTACGAGTGAGTGGAACTGCGCAATATTCCTATGCTGCAGGCTGTGTTAAGGCACGTAAGAATAGCCTTTTTTTAATCACCTCTTTTCAAAGTTCAGCAACCATTATATCATCAAATAATAACTCTACAACAAAAACAGGTACAGGTACCTATTCCGGCTTGGTTTTAAAAATTAATGCGAATGGGGTACTTTCATGGGCGAACACAATAGAATCTTCAGCCGGAAAAGTAGAATTAGATGATATTGAAATAAGCCAAAGCGGATCAATCTATATCGCAGGACTATATACTGGTACTACAGCGACAGCATATGGACAAAATTCTACTTCAGTTACTACTGGATCGAATTTGGGTTTTTCAGATGCTTTAATGGTTAAATATAATAGTTTAGGAGAAGCTGTGTGGAAGCTGACCGGCGGAGGGAGTGGAGATGATGTTGCAGGATATTTTGTTTCAGATTATAATGGAAATCTTTATGCTTCAGGACAGTATAGCTGTTGTGGCACAGCCTCGTCTACCTTCGGCTCATTTACCTTATCAAATGGAACGGGCTGGGCAACATGGATTTCCAAAATCGATACTTCAGGATCTTATAGTTGGATAATTGGCCAAACCGGTGATTATGGTTGTGCTGGAGGGCTGCAAGTAGATGAAAAAAACTATCTTTATTTTACCGGAAATTTCAAATCTACAAAGACGGTCAAAAGTTGGTCTGCCACCGGTTATACAAAATCAATTTCTTCCAATGGGGGCACCGATATTGTCCTAGCAAAATATACTCCTGCAGGTGAATTATTATGGGCTAAATCTTTTGGAAGCGCAGGCGATGATTATAGTCATAGGTCATTTTACCGGAAAGGGAAATTTTATGTTCATGCGATGATTGCGGGTAGTGTATCCATTACACAAGGGTCCACTACCTATACTTTCACTAATGCAGGAAATACAGATGACATTCTTACTGTTTACGATTCATCAGGTGTATTTTTAGGAGGCAGCATTATAAGTGGCACTGGTAGTGAAAAAAGTAATGCCCTGGAGTTTTCCGACATCGGGAAGCTCATGATCGGCGGGTATTTCGATGGCACCATCGCTACCAATAGCCTTTCTCTCACTTCCTCCGGAGGCCAGGATGGGTATATGTATATCTTTGATTCTACCAATGTAAATACTTCCCTGATTTTTAACCGGACGGATTATGTATGCCTGGGTGATTCGATTAAAATTCGTACCGGTCTCAGCGCTGGTACATACCAATGGACTCCTGCCGCAACATTGAACGACGCCTCCGTTGTCAGCCCCTATGCCAAGCCTGCCACCAATGCCGTATATGTTCTGAAATATACGAATGCCCAGGGTTGCATATACTATGATACGGCCCGAATCTATGTCGACACGATTTCCATTTCTGTTAGCTCCAATACCAGCATCTGCCAGTATGACTCTGTTCAAATTAATGCTGCCGGTGGCAATTCTTATACCTGGTCGCCCACCACAGGCTTAAGCAATCCCAATATCGCCAACCCTTTTGCCAGGCCTTCGGTGACTACCACCTATAACTGTAACGGTGAAGAGAGGGGCCTGCACTGCAAAAGATTCTGTTAAAGTAATCGTGAATCCATTGCCTGTGATAATAACGAATAACGACACCTCTTTTTGCTTTGGCAATTCCAAAATTTTAACGGCTGCCGGTGCTGCCACAAGATATTTATGGAATACGGGGGATACCACCCAATCCATTACCGTAAGCCCTGCAGTGACCACTACGTATTGGGTGCGTGGACAAATAGGAAATATCCCCTGCTATTCCTACGATACCGTGAAGATCACCGTATGGGCGCTTCCTACCATCTTCACAAATAATGATACCACCTTCTGCCAGGGTACCCCAAAATCTTTAACAACTACGGGTACTTCCAACAGGTATCTATGGAGCACGGGGGATACCACGGCAACCATTACTGTTAACCCTTCGGTTACCACAACCTATTGGGTGCGCGGTCAAACAAGCGCTATCCCGTGTTTCACCTTTGATACGATCAGAATCACCGTTTTGCCATTGCCTACCATCATTACCAATAACGATACTACTTTCTGCGAAGGCATAACCAAACTATTAACTACTAAAGGTACAGCAAAACCGTTACTATTGGAGCACCGGCGATACTACTTCAAGTATCTCTGTGAAGCCATCAACAACTACCACTTATTGGGTGCGCGGACAGGTAGGAACGATACCCTGCTTCACTTATGATTCCATTAAAATCACGGTCTTACCCATGCCTGTAATTACGATTCATAACGATACCACTTTTTGCCTCGGTAATTCTAAAACCTTAACGACCACCGGTACCGCCACAAATTTTTTATGGAGCACAGGCGCCTTAACCTCAAGCATCACCGTAACACCCCTGGTAACCACCTCCTACTGGGTGCAAGGCCAGATTGGAAACACCCCCTGCTATACTTTCGACACCGTAACAATCACGGTGCTGCCATTGCCTGCCATAAAAACTAATAATGATACCAGCTTTTGCCAGGGATTAACGAAAACTTTAACCACCGGCGGCACAGCCAACCGATTTGTTTGGAGCACCGGCGATACTACAGCGACCATAAATGTAAGCCCCCTTGTAACAACCACCTATTGGGTACGCGGACAGGTAGGAACTATTCCATGTTATACTTATGATACCGTGGTGATCACCGTAATTCCGCTGCCTTATGTAAATTTAGGCAACGACCAGATCTTATGTGATGGCGGCACCTATAAATTAACAGCGCCTCCTGGCTTGCCAAGGCTATGGAGCACAGGCGATACAAGCCAGATCATAAATGTAAATATTATTACCGATACGGTAAGCTTCAGCCCGCAAAAATATTGGCTGCGGGTTACCGGCAGCGGTCCCTGTTTTGGCAGCGATACCGTATTGCTTTATTCACTGCCGAAGCTAAGGATCTCTTCACTTACCGGTAAGAACACCGTTTGTTACGGCAGCTCTCTAGGTTTGAAATTAAATAATATTCCCAACTGGGTAAAAGTAAAATGGAGCACCGGCGATTCTGTAAATGTGATCTCCGTGGCCCCGCTTAAAGATTCGACTTTCTACGTCAAATATTATTATAACGAATGCAATTTCTCTGATTCTATCCGGATTAAAGTATTGCCTAAAGCCATCATCAAAGTATCTCCTGATGATACCATATGCCCGGGTATCGTGCTTCTGAAAGCCTCCGGCGCTAAATCTTATTTATGGAGCACGGGTGCAACGGATAGCAGCATCGTTGTAACCGCTACAGTAACAAAAACCTATTGGGTCATTGGATATGATGGTAATTGTTTCTCGGATACCCAAAGAGTTACCATTACTGTATTGCCGAAAGCGAAAGCCTTATTCACCGCAAACCCTACGCAAGGATTTATTCCTTTGAATGTGCAGTTCACAAATCTGAGCACCGGAGCTACCGGCTACCTATGGTATTTTGGTGACGGGGATACCTCTACACAGGTGAACCCCAGTCATATTTATAAGAAGAAAGGGGTTTATACAGAAAAACTTATTGCCTTTGATTCCTCCGGATGCAATGATACATTCACCCAACAGATTATCGTGGAGACGAAGTATATTATCATCATCCCTAACGTGTTTACTCCTGATGCCAGCGGACTTAACGATGAGTTTGAGCTCTTCATTCAGGGTGTTGAAAGCCTGGATGGTAAGATCTTTAACCGCTGGGGTGAAATGGTGTATGAATGGCATATGCCCGATGGGAAATGGTGGGATGGAAAAAGTAATGGACGACAGCTCGCCGCCGGGGTGTACTATTATGATATTATTGTGGTTGATGAAAAGAACGAAACCCATTACTATAAAGGAGCGGTGACGATGATACGATAAGCATGCATGCTAAAATAATATCTTTGTGATCCATAGATAAATTTTAAGATCCTGCTTCATGATACTCCTGCTCGATAATTACGACTCATTTACTTTTATAATAAAGGACTACCTGGAGCAATGCGGGCAGGAGGTAATTGTAAGAGAAAATAACGGTGATTTTGCTGAGATCACGGCCCTGGATTTCTCATCTATTGTTTTGTCGCCCGGGCCTAAAATACCAGTGCTCTCAGGTGGTTTGATGCCAATGGTGGAGCATGCCGCCGTCAACAAAATTCCAACCCTGGGTGTTTGTCTTGGTCACCAGGCCATCGGTGAATATTTTGGCGGGAAGCTCATAAAAGCTTTAAGGCCGATGCACGGGAAAGTGAGCACTGTGAGGCATTCCAGTCATCTCCTATTCGAAAATATTCCCCGCGAATTTGAAGCATGCCGTTATCATTCCCTGGTTATTTCAGCGCTCGATGCCACCCCGCTCAACTCTATCGCACACAGCAACGAGAATGAGGTCATGGCGCTGGCACACCAGTGGCTGCCTATATGGGGCGTACAGTTTCATCCGGAAGCCATCCTCACCCAATACGGTATACCACTGATCAAAAACTGGCTTCTTCATTGCCATTGAGTCTCTCATTGGTTGGGTATTTCCGAATTGGATGTGTCGGTGTTAAAGCTGTTGAATTATCAGTGCGCCTGTATTATCTTCCGATAGGAAGAGTTTGCCTTACCTTCCATCGGAAGGTTTCGTGCTAAGAGGCCTTCGGGTTCATTCCAATTCCATTGAGCATATATGGTTCATCTCCTTTTGATTCCAAATTCTTATAAAAAATTCAAAGGTGTTATTTATCCTTGCTTTTCATGGCACAAAACCTGCCTATGGCAGGTATAATCAACAATCATCGCTTCTACCCACTAATTCTTTCCCGCTGAGGCGGGACAGGCTCTGCCGGAAGAGAATACCAGTTCTTCGATTCAATTGATTATTTCGCCAGCACATCAAAATCGGAAATACCCCATTAGTTTAATGATGTTAAAAAATCGAGTTCTGAACAGCGACTGTTTATAAGTTATTGTATATTGCATTCTATGGGTACTATATTGCATGAAACCAAACTAAAACGAACGAATATATGTGGCGGAAATTAAACGGCGAACACCTGAAAAAACCAATTGTTAATGAAGTGGAGCTCACCCTGAGGAAAGAGAAGGAGATGGGCAACAAGCTCAAAGTATGCATTGGCACCGATTCGCAGGTATATGGTGATACCATTGAATTCGCCACGGTAATCGTTTTTGTAAGAGAAAAACGCGGCGGATTCATGTTTATACATTCAGAAAATACTAAGCAAAAGATGCGGCTTAAAGAACGCATGCTTATTGAAGTTTCAAAATCGATTGAGATAGCCTATCAGCTTTGTGATGTGCTCGATAAATATGAAATAGACCTTGAGGTTCATGCTGATATAAATACCAATCCGCAGTTTAAATCCAATACTGCCCTGAGTGAGGCCATGGGTTATATCCTGAGTATGGGGTTCGTGTTTAAGGCCAAGCCCGATGCTTTCGCAAGCAGCTATTGCGCAAATAAAATTGTTCATTAGCAGATATTAATGACGTATCCAATTTAACGCCCTTCGGCCATCGCGATGCTTATTCTGCCCTTAATTCATCTTCAGACCATAGGTTACCAGCAAGTATGATCAGAGAAACGAACCAT
>JBBRJE010000058.1:0-12179 GCA_038219845.1 Bacteroidia bacterium | reverse complement strand
ATTCTCTTTCCCATAGGAAGAATTCGTAGGAAGAAGTGATGATTGATGATCATACCTTCTGTAGAAAGGTTTCGTGCCAGATAATGTTATTTTGTTTCCATTAGGCATAAGGAGGAAACAAGATTTGATTCACACACCAGTAATCATTATGGTAAATTAATTCCATCCTGCCGATGCCATCAAAAATTAGCTTCTCCCTGGTTCCTTCCAGTATACCAAAGAAATTAATATTGAAGTTTACCATTGCTTTTTCCTTATTAAAGATAATCTGTTCAATATTAAAATCCGACAGAGAAAATGATTCATAGGAATTACTGAAATTTTCAAAACCTTTGATGACATCAGGATCCGAAGTGCAATATCTTGCATAAGTCATAGGATCCTTTTTTAAAAAAGAACTGATAAAACAGGTGCTATGATCCCGGATATCATATTCATGGTTGGGATGAAATTCCTCATAAATAAAACCCCTGATTAACCCTTCGATATGGAAATTCTCAATTTTATGATGAAAAAATTCCCGGGTGATAAAATGGTACATCGTTCTTGAATCTACCTCGCAGATGCTATCCAAATCAATCTGGTGCGAGGCCAGGATTTTTTGAATCATAACGAGGGCTTGCGCCAGTTCGGAATCTCCGAGCTCATCTTCACTGGTGAACGGAGGACACCCGATGAAGTCGTAGATAGTTATCTCACCAGCGCCGGCATGCGCATTTTCAAATGCTTCGATGTTTTTAAGGAACTGATATTCCAGTTCGGGTGGCAGGTCAATGTTGTCGCTGGAGTGAAAATCAGCGCCATGTTCGAACATCAGTCTGATTTTTGTCAATTCGTTCTCCATCCGGAGGTCGTCGGGGCTTGGCCCGTTAAAGTTTTTTTCAGGTATCATGATATAAATTTTTATTATTGTGGACAAAGAAAATAAATCCTTTAGAAATTTCCAAATTTTTTATGCAATAATTTAATCCATCAACTTTCCATCAATATGAAATATGAAATAATAAAAAAAGAAAGAGCTTTTGATGGTTTTTTCAAAATCGACCGCTTCAGGGTGAAGCATGATGTTTTTCATGAAGGTGAGATGATGGAAAAAACAATTGAAGTTTTTGAAAGAGGAGATGCCTGCGCTGTTTTGATTTATGAGAAAGATAGCTGTAATTTACTTTTCACCAATCAGTTTCGCTTGCCCACGGCTGAAAAAGACCAGGGATGGATAGTGGAATTAGTGGCAGGGATGGTGGAAGAGAATGAACAACCGGCAGTGTCGGTACGCCGCGAAATAGAAGAGGAAACAGGATATACCATTGATTCCATCGTTCCGCTTTTTAAATTTTATGTCTCACCGGGCGGGAGCTCCGAAAGAATTTTTCTTTTTTATGCAGAGACCAATAGCTTCAACAAAATCAAGCCGGGAGGAGGAAAACAAGAGGAAGGAGAAGACATAGAATTGCTTAAGATTCCTGCATCGGAAATTGCAAATCAAATGCCTTCGTTTATAGATGCGAAAACAATCATTGCCCTCCAATGGTTTCTGCTGAATAAGAAGGACGCCTATTTGACTCATAAATAAACACTGTGTCAGGACGTTTCAGCTATCGTTTAGCAATTAATATTTCTGGTCTAACAGCGCCAATATCCTGGCACAAAATCATATTCTGCTGCTCGAAAGCAGAGGCTTAATCAGTATGAGCTCCGGCATAAATATTTGCTGGAAAATTAGGAATTTATCCGATTGCCTGTTTCATTTACACTGCGCGATAAATATAGTAGCAATTCAGGCCAATATATAGAATCAACAATACCTGCGCCAGGATCATATCAAAGCGACGGGCCACTTTTAGCTTATTCTCTTTGGCAAGCTTGAGCGTAATCACTGAGGAGGTGATGACTGAAAATATAAAGAGCAGGGTGAGACCATGCAGCGTATCTACCAATGTATACGACGTGGATTCGGGTAATGAGGAATCGATAACATATTTATTTCCTATGGCCGCAAACAAAGCGCCAACGCTTAACCCAAAGCGTGAATCGATATTCTCGGCCGGGATATAGAAACATACATAGGCAATAAGGAAAGATACATACATGCCCAGGAACATTTTCCAGAATAATCCCCAGGTATCCCTTTTGATGGCCATTTTAACTTTGAAGGCGCTATATTCCGAATATGGTATTTTAAGGCTTTCATCACCAAAATCTGTTTCATAGGAATTGATTCCGGTAGCTATATCGAAGCTATCGATATTCCAACCGCTGACGGTGAAGCGTGGATCGAAATGCTTCCCAATCGTATCTGCAACAAAAATCAAACTATGAAAATCAAACTCCGCATTTTCGATAGTCAGTCTCAATTGCTGCCTGTCGAAGGGGAAATTTGCGATCTTCCATGAATCTTTCATCACACATTGCAGCTTCATCAGGATATATATTTTGCCATCCGTGGTATCCATGGTGGCATATGATTTGGTAAAAGTTTTGGCCTGTGGTATTTCCAGATTCTGTAAGAAGTCAAATTCCTTATTTCTATAATTAAGCCATAGCCAAAGATTGACGGTATATTCCTTTTGCTTGAAATCAATATCGTGGATGCTTGTAATATATACTCCCACCCGCACCGTATCGGGTGTATTTTCTGCAAATATTTTTAACGGGGTAATAATCGTGGCGAATACAATGAAGAGCTTATAGAAAAAGTGTTTCATACAAAAGTGAAATATGATTTTATAAATTATCGGTTTGGCTACAGTGTTTTTCTCCTCATTCCAGGCCTCTTTCACTCAAAAGCAAAATCTGGCTGCTCATGGGTTTCAATATTATTTCATCGCCATCGAAGAATGTTATTGACCCGTTAAGAATATCCACACCGCTGCGGTATTTTTTATTTTTAATCTGTTCGTAATACCTGTTTAGATCCAACTTTATTTCTTTCGCTGATGGATTCAAAAGAACCATGATCGTTTGTTTCTTATCGTACCTGAAATAAATATATTCGCCCTCTTGCGGTGCATATTGCATCAGCTTGCCGGTAGTGAGGGCAGTGGAGGATTTGCGAAAATTGGCCAATTTACTTATATAGTTTATGGCTTCATTTTCTTTTTCCGTTCTGCCCGATGCATCAAATTTATTGGTCTTGTCATGAGGGAAGCCGCCGGGAAAATCCTCACGCACCTCGATGGCACTCAACGACGCGAAATTATGTGACAGGTATTCGGTGCCGGTATACATGCTTGCGATGCCACGCGAGGTGAGCAGGAAAGCGATACCGATTTTCCATTTATTGAAATCCTCTTTCACCACGCTATAATAACGGCTCAGATCGTGATTATCCAGGAACAATACATTGCGTGTGGGATCTTTGTAAACGAAATCATTGGCCAGCATCCTGTACCAGCGGTTGCTCCCGCTCTCCCAGCCGAAATCGGAATTTAAAGCATCTTGTGTGGCATAGTACAATTGAAAATCGGTAAGCCCCGGCAGCTTTGATTGATAAGACAGACCCGAATAATTATTTTGAACGAAAAAGCTTTGGTTGGCAATTCCCTGCACCCATGTTTCACCAAATATTCCCAGCTGTGGAAATTCAGAAAGCAGCGTTTCCATCAGCTTATTTTCGAATGCAAGATCCGGATAGGCCCAGGTATCTATGCGCAAGCCATCGATGCCTGCATATTCGATCCACCAAACGGTATTTTGTATCAGGTAATTTGAAAGGAATAAATTACGCTGATTCAGATCAGGCATATGCTTATCGAACCAGCCGTTGCTCATCACATTGCGGTCGCTGTCGCTGGCATGCGGATCGAAGAGCACCATATCTTTATACGTGGTGCGTGTGAATTTATCGAAGCTGTGCACCCAATCATCGGAAGGCGGATCCTTGTAAAACCAATGCTCATTGCCGATATGATTATACACCATATCCTGGATTACTTTTAAGCCTTTAGCATGGGCTGCATTTACATAGTCAAGGTATAAGGCATTGGTGCCCTGTCGCGGATCAATTTTATAATAATCGGTGATGGCATAACCATGGTAACTTTCAAAAGGCTGGTTGTTTTCGGTTACCGGCGTCATCCAGATGGTGGTAACACCCATCTCCTTTATATAATCAAGGTGGTTGATCACACCCTGGATATCTCCGCCATGGCGGCTTTTCAGGTTTTTACGTTCGATTGATTCATCTTTCATGCCATTAACAATATCATTGGAGGTATCGCCATTGCTGAAACGGTCGGGCATGATAAGGTAAATAAAATCTTTAGAAGAAACGCCTCCGATCCGGCTGAGGCCGTTTTGTTTATTGCGAGGCTTTAATTCATAAATATAGCTCAGCAATGCCTTTCCCGTTGCATTGAAAAGAATCTTAAATTTTCCCGGCATTGTATTGGGAGCGATATTCAAATCAATAAAAAGATAATTCTCATTTTTAACTTTATTAATTTTCGCGATTGTAATTCCGGGATAATTGATGCTGAGATTATATCTTGCAATATCCGGGGCATGCACACATAGCTGAAGTTTATTGCTTTTCATCCCCGTCCACCAAAACGCAGGATCAATACGCAGCTCCTCCCCTTTTGAAATAAAAAAAAATAAACAAAAGAAAATGGTGAGAACCCGGTTTAAATTCATTGTGATAGAAGGATGTGTTGATTGCTAAGAAGGAAGCAAAAATAATAGTTTAATTAAGAACCCTTTAGTTTAATTTGCATATTATATGACGGCAAATAAAATCAAAAAAATAGGGGTGTTAACCTCCGGCGGCGATGCCCCCGGAATGAATGCCTGCATACGGGCGGTGGTAAGAACTGCAGCCTATCATAACCTGGAATGCTATGGCATTATGCATGGCTACCAGGGCATGATTGATAATGAAATTATCAGGCTCGATACCAAGGATGTGGCCAATATTATTCAAAGGGGAGGCACCATCTTAAAAACCAGCCGCAGTGAGAAGTTCATGACTGTAGAAGGTAGAAAAATCGCAGCCGACAACCTCATTAATTTCGGGATTGATGGTTTGGTATTAATCGGTGGTGATGGTACCTTTAAAGGAGCGCAGGTATTTTACGACGAGCATAAAATTCCCAGTATCGGCATACCCGGCACCATCGACAAGGATTTGGCAGGTACAGATTTCACCATCGGTTACGATACGGCCATTAATACGGTGATACAGGCCATTGATAAAATACGAGATACCGCCGACGCGCACGACAGGATGTTCTTTGTAGAGGTGATGGGCCGCGATGCGGGCTTCATCGCGCTTTCCAGCGGGATCAGCGTGGGCGCTGAAGCCATCCTTATCCCCGAGACACCAACGTATATCGACCAGCTGATAGAAAAAATTGAGAGTGGCTATAAACGAAAAAAGCTTTGCCATATTATTGTGGTTGCAGAAGGCGATGAAGAAGGCGGCGCATTGGAGATCGCTAACAAAGTGAAAGAGAAATTTAATTATATAGAGACCCGTGTTTCCGTACTTGGACATATGCAGCGCGGGGGTTCGCCTACCTGCAACGACCGCCTGCTGGCCAGCCGCCTGGGCTATGCCGGGGTGGTGGCTTTAATGGATGGCAGATGGAATTATATGGTGGGGGTGATTAACGACCAGATTGCCTATACACCTTTATCCAAAGCCAATAAGCAGGAACCACAGGTAAATGAAGAATTGCTAAGAATGGTGGATGTATTATCAGCGTAAAAATTATTTTTAATAATCCTTACGCGTTTGAGGATTTTTATACTTTCAGACGCTATGCCCAAGGGCTTCAAATTTCAGAAAAAAATCACCAATGCAGCTAATGATATCGGAAGCGATCATGCTGGTTTTGGAATGCTTTGCCGCCGCCATATCGCCGGAAAACCCATGAAGATAAGCGCCCAATACTGCGGCGATCTCCAGCGAATATCCCTGAGCACATAAAGAACTGATGATGCCGGTTAATACATCGCCGCTGCCGGCGGTGGCCATGCCGCTATTGCCTGTGGAATTAAAATAAATTTTTCCTTCCGGCGTGCTTATGGAGGTATGCTGGCCTTTGAGCAATATAAATACCTGGTGCTTTTGTGAAAATTCTATTTGTGTTTTAATCCTTTCTCCCGGCGATTCATGATCATGTGTAAGCCTGTCGAATTCACGGGCATGCGGTGTAAGGATGATATTCCGGTTTAGAAATTGAAATAATGATTTGTTGGCTGACAATTGATTAATCCCATCGGCATCGATGATGAAAGGGTTTTGGTATTCATTCAAAAGTCTTATCAATATTTCCTTGTTTGCCTCATCCATGCCTAATCCCGGACCGAAGCCGATGGCCTGGTATTTCTCCAATTCTTGAAAGATACTCTTGCCATTATCGGTTCTGGCGATGGTCATGGCTTCCGGCAATACTGCCATCAGGGGCACTATGGCCTGTGAAGGTATCCAGGCGGTGACGAGGCCGCAACCTGTTTTTAAGGCAGCCTGGGAGCAGAGGATCGATGCACCCAATTTTCCTTCCGAGCCCGCAATAATTAATGCATGTCCGAAATCACTTTTGCTTCCATCACCGGGTCGTGGTTTGATATAGGACGCTATGACAGCACTATCCGGGCAGATTGCTTCGGGATAATTCGATTTTATAGTATTATAATTCTGCTCATTCATTTAACATGCCTTTGAGTAAATAATTCCATTGATTCCCGTTTATAATTTCGCAAGCTTTAAAAATATGGGCTTGATTTTTTTAATATCCAAAGTGCATTCCCGCTTTAATTGCGACACCTTCTTTCTATTCGTCTTAACTTCATCCTCTTGCAATGATGCGATTAGTATCTGCTTATCGTGCCAATGTCCAATCGAATCCTGGAGCTTATCATAAATCTTAATCCTTTCCCGGCTTTTCGCTATGGCCACAATACGTGAAAGGGTGATGATCTCTTTACATTTTTTCCTGATGGGGTGCAGCCTTTCTTCCTTAAATGGCAATAAAAATTTAGCGGATAATTTCTCCTCTAATTTCAAAAAATGAGTCTTCACCTTTACAGAATTGAGTTTCTTCAAATACTTTACAAGTTTCTTTTCCTGCTTTGGAATTGTATTCAAATACTCCGGCACATTTTTTCTGAATGCGGCGATACTTGAATTGTTAAGCTGGATCATTTCACCCCGGCTCTTCTTTGGTCTGATAATTTTATATTTAATATATAATTCATCCATAACATCCGAATTCCGGATACTGGCTGCTTTCCTGAATATTTTTCGCAGGGGCCGGATCCTGGCCGAATAATTAAATGATGGAAGGTTGGAATCAAGGAGCCTGTATATTGCTTTTAGTTTTTTAATCTCGATACGTATATGATGTAACCCGTGAGGAGTAATAATTTTCCTGCATTGCTCCAGCTCCTTTCCCAGATTGAGAAACCGGGCATGGGCATAGTCGTTCAATTTTTTCATGATTATTTCCAGCTTGCGAGCTCCCGGAGCCAGCCTGCTATTTTTTCATTCCGTGAAAGGGCGTGCATCATCATCAGTTTAATTCCTTTCTTACTCATCAGCCAATCGAAAGATTTCATAGCAGGAGTTTATTTAGGAAACGTTAAAATATTTATATTATACCCCGGATTGCAGGCTTCGTAATTTTTCAAATAATTCTTTTTGTCCGGCATCCAGCTTCTCAGGGAGATGAACTTTTAGCTGGATATAAAGATCACCGAAACTTTCCGGCTTGCCGTTTATCGGCATCCCCTTGCCCTTAATGCGGATAGTTTTTTCACTCTGGGTGCCGGCGGTGATTTTCACTTTCATTTGTCCGGCTAAAGTATTCACAATGGTTTCGCCACCAAGTATCGCAGTATATAAATCGATTGCATGAGAGGTATATAAGTCATCCCCTTTACGGTTGAATAATGGATGCGGTGGTACGCTCACCTTCACAAAAAGATCGCCATGATTTCCAGCACCTCCTTTTCCTCCTTTTCCTTTAATGCGCAATACCTGGCCGTTATAAGCTCCGGGTTTCGATGTTACCCTGATCTGTTCATTTTCAAGCTGTATGATCCGGCTGGCACCCTGAAAAGCTTCCTCCAGGCTAAGTTCCAGTTGCGTCTCAAAATCCTGGCCTTTCTGGTTAGCAGTTGATTTAAAACCTCTGCCACCACGCCCGGCACCCTTTCCAAAAAACTGTTCGAAGAAATCGGAATGACTCCCCCCGAAGAAA
Organism: Bacteroidia bacterium; assembly: GCA_038219845.1. Classification (GTDB taxonomy): domain Bacteria; phylum Bacteroidota; class Bacteroidia; order UKL13-3; family UKL13-3; genus CAINMV01. The sequence continues at coordinate 3,975 of JBBRJE010000058.1, read as the reverse complement.
TCCCCGGCATCGCCTTCATCATAATACTGCCCTCCGTTTTGCTTTCCAAAGGGATTGCCGCTCTGCTTTCCTTGCTGTTCGAAATTGCGCCAGTTCACACCCAGCTCATTATATTTCTTTCTTTTAACCGGATCGCTTAATACCTCATTGGCTTCATTAATCAGCTTAAATTTCTCTTCGGCTTCCTTATTATTAGGATTTTTATCGGGATGATATTTTATGGCCAGCTTACGGAACGATTTTTTTATCTCTTCCTGTGAAGCATCTTTCGACACTTCAAGAATTTTATAGTAGTCTTTATAATCCATCGAACAAATTTATATAATTATACGGGTTCCGGATTATTAATCTCATTTAATATTTAAAACAGCAGTAATAAACCATTATGAATCGCCCTTATTCTCTTCCAGGTTGTCGTGGTTATCACCACCAATGCTATAATAATTATTTTCTTCATCCTCCCCGCCAATATTTTCTTGTGCATCATCCAGTTCTGCACCTGGAATATCGAGATCGGCCCCGCTTTTATCTTCATTGAAATTTTTCTCATTCCATTTCCCTTCCTGCTGGTCGGGGCCCGGCTTTAAGCTCATGTCTTCGGGGTTGATTCCTCCCTCCTTTTCTGCGCGATTGTATATATCTTCAGCGGCCGGATAGATATTGTATCCGGGGAAATCCTGGTCCAGCTTCTCACGTATGGCCGTCAATAAGGCCATCGCGAGCTCTTCGGAGGATGCTGTATTTTGGCCGGTTATCAAGTGCCCATCGATTTTAACATAGGAATTATTGTCATTGCCTTTGGTATAATTCGCTCCCAGTTTTTTTAATTCATCCTCCAATAAAAAGGGAACAATCTGTGTAAGCTGCGCGGCCTCTTCCTCGGTATTGGAAAAGCCTGTTACTTCATTGCCATACACAAAAGGCTCGCCGGCGGGTAGTTTCACCTTATGCAAAACGGCGGGGGCATGGCATACGAAGGCCATGGGCTTATCGAGCTTTATAAATGTTTCGATGAGGGCGACAGATACAAGGTCATCCGCCAGGTCCCAAAGCAATCCATGGCCACCGGGATAGAAAACGGCATCATAATTTTCGGCATTGATTTTACTTAATATTTCTGTTTGCTCTAATAAAGCAGCCAGCTCCCTGTCATTTTTAAACCGTTGCGTAGCCATGGTAGCGGCCTCTTCCGTTTCGCTTTTCGGATCGATGGGCACCTTCCCGCCCTTAGGCGAAGCAAGGGTAATTTCCACCCCGGCATCGGATAAAATATAATAAGGGGCAGCAAATTCTTCCAGCCAGAGGCCCGTTTTGCGGCCCGTGCTTCCCAGCCCGCCATTAGAAGTTAATACAATTACAAGTTTCATGATTAATAATATTTAAATATTTTACGACGTTTTGATTAGCTGTTTTGTTCAATTATTGCCTGTAGAAAGTCGGCCTGCACTACTCCTGCCTGACGCCATTTCACTTCCCCCTTCTTAAATAAAATCAGGGTAGGTACGCTTCTCACATTATAGGCATTTGCCACAGAAGGATTTTTGTCGATATCAATTTTAAAGATCGACGCTTTATCGCCGATACTGTCTTTTAATTTTTTTAATATCGGCGGCATCATTTTACAAGGACCGCACCATTCAGCTGAGAAGTCTATTAGTACAGGCTTATCGCTATTGATAAGAGATTCGAAAGAAGCCATAGAGAAGAGCTATAATTTTTAATTAGCATTAAAAAATATTAATGCGTGATACTACCTTGCCAGCGCAACTTCAGCCTGCCTGGGCGCCGAAATTTCATGTTCCCCGTGCCTGTGCACCGTAGGATGGTTATTAAGATACTTTTCGATTGTTAACCGTGCCAATAGATAGCTGATCGTAGATTCTGCTCCTTGGTTAAGATTTACGTGATCCTCTTCAAGTCCATCATAACAGCCTCCCGTGCAGGGATTGTAAATTACCTGGCGCAGGTGATTGTTACCTAAGAACCAATTAAAAGCCTTTTGCATTTTATCCAGGTATTCTTCCACACCAAAGGCATCATAAAATTTGCTGAGCGCCAGGATAGTATAGGCTACATCAATGGGTTGCTCACCGTAACGCTCTGCTTCCTTTCCCTTATGCAGCCAGCTTTTGTTGGATACAACGCGGATGGTGCCGTCGTGGAAAGTTTGGTTGAGTAAAAAATCAAAAGATACCTTGGCGATGTCTTTATAAACTATTTCCCCGGTACTTAAATGAGCACATAATAGTGCTTCAGGCAGCAGGCTATTGGCATAGGTAAGATAAGATTCAAACCATTCCCATCCCTTATCCGACTCATGCCTGTACATTTGTACCAGCCTATTGGCCAGGGTGCTGATGAGGGATATCACAGCATATGATTTTTTGCGGATATTATAATAATATAAACCTTTAATGGAGAAGGCCATTGCACGGGTGGAATACATTTTATTCACCCGCATCATCGCTTGTTGGATAATCACATCAGCATCTTCCACCAACTTCTGAGGCAGGATCGCTCCGAGTGAGCAAAGGTAACCTAAAGCCCAAATCGCTCTGCCATTGGCATCTGCCAGGTTGGTGGAATTATTTTGAACTGTATAACGCTTCTGTTCATCGATATAATTAAGAAAGTATCCTTCCGACTGCATACAATAACGAATGAAACTAAAATATTTTTGGATGTATTCCAGATCATCTTCATCATGCGTAAGTTCAAAATGTTTACACATGGCAATCAATGCGCGGGCGTTATCATCCAGGGTGAAACCGGAGCCGAGGTCGGGTTGATTGATACGGGCAAACTGGATAAGACCAAATTCATTGGTCATGTTTTTTAAATGGTCCAGATTTAGGACCGGGATCGTGTATTGAAGAGGCATATCTGTTCTGGAAATCTTTTCAAATAAGCGGGCATGGGCAATGGCAGAATTCTCCCAAGCTGTAGAGGCGATTTGGTGCAAGGCATTCAGGCTGATATTTTTCCTCAGTTCCTCGTCTTTAAGCAAAGTGTTAACGGTTTCCGACAATTGATCTGCATTTCCAAAGTCGACAATCATGCCGGCTCCATCTTTAAGCATTTCACGGGCATGCGCTATGGGTGTGGAGACAACGCAGCATCCACAGCTCATGGCATAGGAAAAGGTGCCACTCACCGCCTGGTTAGGATCGCCGGAAGTGAATAAATAGATGTCTGTCAACTGTAGGTAATTAAGCAGATCGGCTAAGGGCAAATAATAATTTACAAACCGAACGTGCTTCTGTAATTTCAATTCTTTCACTTTCTCTTCCAGCATCCTGCGGTATGCTTCGCCTTCGTTCTTAACGATGGATGGATGGGTTTTACCGATGATAAGAAATACCACAGATGGATTATGCCTGATGATAGAAGGCAAGGCATCCAGGGTGGTTTCAATTCTCTTCCCGGAACTTAAGAGGCCGAAAGTGGACAGCACTTTTTTTCCTGTTAGCCCGAATCTTTTTTTCAGTGTTATTTTGTCCAGATGGGGCACCAGGTGAGTTCCATGATGTATCACTTCTATTTTATGCTCGGGCACATTATAATCCTGTCTTAGTATATCGGCTGCATTACGGGTCATTACCACCACCGATTGGCATATGGCAGAAATCCTTTTCACCTGGGTAAGGAGCGCTTCATGGGGCGATGGAAGGACGGTATGAAAACTTATGCAAACCGGCTTGGAAAGATGATAAAGGAATTGTAAAAAATCATCTTCATGGCCGGCATAAAATCCAAATTCATGCTCAATCATCACGATGCTGAATTCAGCATCGGCGTTAATTTTGTTTGCGAGCGCGATATACCCTTTGGGATTACAAGTGTTAAAAGAATACTTCACTTCTTCCGGATATTGAAAATGCTCGATACCGTTTTCCAGGGCGCAAACGCTGATATGAAACGAATTGCCGAACTTATTTTTCAGCGCTTTGATAATATCCTGGGAATAGGTTGCAA
>JBBRJE010000057.1:0-12221 GCA_038219845.1 Bacteroidia bacterium | reverse complement strand
GTACCAGGGCATCAATATCCAAGTAGATATTAAGCAGCCGCTTGCTGATGAATTTTTCTGTAGCAATATATCCTTTGTCTAAGAAGAGCGCTCCAAGGAAAGCTTCGAGAGTATTTCCCGGCATGCTTTTAAGCCGGGCTTTATTCTGCTCCATTTTCTTATCCAGGTCTACCAGATCGGGAATACCTGTTTTCCTTGAAATATTATTTAATTGTTCGCGGCTCACTATTTTACTTCTGAGCTGGGTAAGGAAGCCTTCATCTTTAAATGGGAATTTTAAAAACAGGAGCTGTGCCACGACGGCATTTAAAATGGCATCACCTAAATATTCCAGGCGTTCATTGCTGTTTTTTATTTTTGTGCCAATGATAGTTTTTGAAGCCGAGGAATGCCGGAATGCCTGTTTATATAATTGGATATTCTTTGGACGGACGGCAGTAATTTTATAAATTTCTTTTCGCAATACGTTGTCTTCCGGTGATAAAATAGAGATAAGGTACTTTATCATAAATTTTACCTTAAATAGTCCGTTAAGCGCTGTATTTTTTAAAGATTACCGTGGCATTATGTCCGCCGAAGCCGAAGCAATTGCTCACGGCATAATTTACGGTGCGGTATTGCGCCTTGTTGAAGGTTAGGTTAAGGCGTGAATCAATATTTGGATCGTCGGTAAAATGATTGATGGTGGGAGGAATAATATTTTTGTATACCGAAAGTACGGAAGCCAATGCTTCTACCGCACCTGCACCTCCCAAGAGGTGGCCCGTCATGGATTTGGTGCTGCTTATATTTATATTATAAACCTGTTCACCGAATACTTTTGTTATTGCTTTTAATTCAGCAATATCGCCCAGAGGCGTAGAGGTACCATGCACGTTAATATAATCCACCTCGTTAATGGTGATCCCTGCATCGCGAAGGGCTTCATTCAATACGAGCACCACGCCCAAGCCATCAGGATGCGGCGCTGTGAGATGGTAGGCATCAGCGCTCATGCCTGAGCCGGCTACTTCCGCATATATTTTAGCGCCACGGGCTTTGGCATGCTCCAATTCCTCTAATACCAGAGCGCCGCCCCCTTCCCCCAGCACAAATCCGTCACGGTCCTTATCGAACGGACGGGAGGCTGTTTCCGGGCTGTCGTTACGTTCGGATAAAGCCTTCATGGCATTAAATCCACCCACGGAAGGTTCATTTACCGCGGCTTCGCTACCGCCTGTAATCATTACATTGGCTTTCCCAAGCCTGATATAAGTGAAAGCGTCGATCAATGCATTATTGCTTGAAGCGCAGGCTGAAGTGGTTACATAATTGGGCCCGCGGAAGCCATGACGCATGGAGATATGCCCTGAAGCGATATCCCCGATCATCATCGGGATAAAAAAAGGATTGAAACGAGGGGTGCCATCTCCTTTGGCAAATTCCATCACCTCCCGGTGAAAGGTACCCAGACCTCCAATACCTGTGCCCCATATAACGCCAATACGATCTTTATCTATTCCATCGGCATCGATGCCGGCATCAAGAGAGGCATCGTCGGCACAGGCTACAGCGTATTGAGAAAAAAGATCGAGCTTGCGCGCGTCTTTCTTCTCCATATATTTAAGGATGTCGAAACCTTTTACTTCACAGGCAAAGCGGGTTTTGAATTTAGAGCAGTCAAAGCGGGTTATGGGTGCAGCGCCGCTTATACCCTTTTCCAGGTTATTCCAATATTCTTCAACGGAATTACCAATGGGTGTAAGAGCACCTAAACCTGTAACTACAACTCTTTTGAGCTCCATAATCTGTGTACTTTTTCCCAAAACCCGCCTTCTCATTTTTAAGAGCTTGGGAAGGCCGGCGTATTTGTGTGAAAAAAATTATTTAGAGGCGCCTTCGATGTATTTGATCGCATCGCCTACAGTACCTATTTTCTCAGCCTGGTCGTCGGGAATGGCAATGTTAAATTCCTTTTCGAATTCCATAATCAACTCCACGGTGTCCAATGAGTCAGCACCTAAGTCGTTGGTAAAACTCGCCTCCGGAGTAACCTCTGCTTCTTCTACGCCTAATTTTTCAACAATGATGTTCTTTACTTTGGTTGCAATGTCTGACATGATACTATAATGTTTATTAAGGTTAAAGTGCAAATAACAGCAATTTAAAAATATGAAACAAAATTTTTTTTGAGGCCGGCCTTCGTTCCTTCTCTTAAAATTACAATTTATAATAACAATGGGGCCATTTTCCATTCTCTTATCTTTGCCCTCATGTTGATCGTTAAGTTTTTCACTTTTAATTTCATCAGGGAGAACACTTACCTGGTATATGATGATATAAGCCTTGAATGTGTGATAATTGATGCAGGCAATCAATACCCGGAGGAAGATGAATTACTCTTCAAATTCATCAGCGACCATAAGCTGAAAGTCAGCCGGCTTCTCAATACCCATACCCATCTCGATCATATCATGGGCAATAAATCCTGTGCACAGCGTTATAGCCTCGTTCCCGAAATGCACCGGGAGGATGATTTCACTTTTAGATCTACGATCCAATCATCGGGTAACTGGGGCGTCGATCTTCATGATTCGCCCGTACCTTCTCCCAGCTTAAATGAGCATGATGAAATCAGGCTCGGTAATGAAACCTTGAAAATTATTTTCACTCCGGGCCATTGTAAAGGGCATATCAGCTTTTATTGTCCCGGGCAAAACTTCATTATTAGCGGTGACGTGATATTTATGGAAAGCATCGGCCGTACCGACCTACCCGGGGGCGACCTTCAAACACTTATTAATACGATACAAAATAAAATTTACACATTATCACCTGAAACAGTTATTTATAACGGACACGGTGATTCAACTACTGTTGGTTATGAGATGAAGCACAATCCTTTTGTGAGAGGGTGAGGGTTGTAATTAGTAGATAGTATATAGTATTTAGTATTGACGACTCTCGACTGTTTTTGCATATCTCTGTATTATTATTTAAGTTTGCTTGCTTATTATTAGTGTGAGAATGGAAAAGTTCAGGAAATTAAAAGAGATCGTTACGAATTACAATGCCGACATCAAGGCAGAAGTAGTGGTAGGTGAATTGCTCGATAATGACTTTAATTCAACTGAAATACTTACCCATCATTTAGGGGCCTTTCTGCGATCAGTGAGAAAGGATATCCAGGAGGTAGGCTTCCCACAGAATGTATTGCCGGATGAAGCAAAAGAAATAGTTCTTGAATTAAGCCGTGACGGGCTTTATGATTCTTTGCCCGAAGGCTTGTTTCACCAGCCTGCACTAAGAAGCCGCTCGGCCAAGCGAAGCGATATCATGGACGAATTGAAGAAACACCGGATGGAGGAAGGCTATGCAAGAAAATTTTTCGCTCCTTTTGAAAATGAATTTTTTAACCTCCGGGTATTGCTTGAAAAAAGAGAGAAATATGCAATACAGGGTTTTACTACCTCGGCAAATAGGAAGCTGCTGCAACGTATCTGGAGGGTTATTCAACGGCTCAGCTCAAAGCAGATTAACCTGCTCATGCATTATTTACCCCTGGCACATATACTTCGAGGTGATAATGAAAAACTCCAGAAAGTGATGCAAACAGTACTCGGGGTGAAGGTGACATTAGAATATGTCAACGTAAATTACATTGTTAAAAATAAATCACAGGCTTTGCTAAGTACAATGACACTGGGCGTAGACAGTGTATTGGGGAATAGCTTTAAATTATCTATCCCCTATCTCCAGGTAAAGCTAGGGCCATTATCGAATAAGGAGTTTGCGGCTTACCTGCCCAATGGAGAAGCGCATGAGCTTTTGAAATTATTACAGGACTTCTTTTTCCCTGCGCATCTTCAAACACAGCTGCTGATTTCCATGCAGCGAAATGAGAATAAATTATCCTTAAATGAGAAATCAAATATTTCGTATTTAGGTTTTAATACATATATTTGACCCGAACCAAAATAGATTAAAATCAAGGTCAGCTTTGATCCTTTTTAATGCACACACCTTATGCAAAAGTTATTGAAATATCTGCCTGTTCCGGTTATCGTATTACTTGTTTTAGGCATAGTACTTATATTGATATACAAGTATTTAACTTCAGGTAATCCCGCCCTCAGCCGCAGAAAAAATTTAGGTACAGGATTTCTTTTTTCTGTTTTGCTCGGCCTGCCGGGCCTGTTGGCTTTCCTGTTTTTTGACAGCAATATCACCTGGTTTTATATTGGCACTCAATTATGGGTGCTGGCCCTGGGATGGTTTTTCTGGAACATGATGAAACGCAGCTTCTCCCCCTATTACAATAAAGCCGCGATAACAGAATGGGTGTTTATGCTTATCCCACTTGTGTTTGGATCCTTGATTTTTGTATACCTCTTTCTGTTATTCAATAATAACAATATCCTATGGTGGTTTGCCACTGCATACCTCTGCTTTTTTATTCCTTACCTTATTGATCTGGCCTTCAATAAATTTGCAATGATACCTCCTGAAATTTATAAAGTATGGTATTATCCTTCTGATTTTGAAGAACCCGATTTCGACCGTATGGACCTGAACAAGATGTTTTTGCTTGATATAGAGTTTTCAAAAAACCCAAGCGATGTAGCCATCAGCAATTTCAAAGCCAAGGCACCCTTACAAATGAACTTCAGCGATTGGTTCGTATCTTTCATCACGAATTATAATATGAAATTTGACGACAGCCAGATCCAGTACAGCAGTTATGATGGCGATCCGCACGGCTGGATTTTTTATACCAAGGGTAATTTTTTTACCGGTAAAAAATTTATCGACCCTGATATTACTATCCAGGCCAATAAATTAAAAGAAGGAGTGGTGGTTGTGGCTAAGCGGGTAGAGGTGAATTAGAATTAAAGAAGGCCTCAGGAAAATAAAAATTGAATATTTATAATTGACAACTTAAAATTTTAATATTTCAGCATGGTTCCCAAAATAAAACATAACGCCGTAAACTGGATTGACGGAATGAAGATCTCCAAATCTCATTTCGCCGAAACCAACGACTTTATTTACGATCAGGTGCGCGATGTGATTTCTTTGCAGCTTACCAGCTACAATTATGGACTACTGCCACCACTATCGGGAGAAAAAACGTCACTTTCCTTTACAGTCAAGGAAACCCAGAGTGAAAATTATAAAGTTTCATTAGCCCATTGCCGCGCTATAACGCAAGGCGGATGCCGTATTGAGCTGTTGGAAGGAATGGATGAGATCAGCTCCACGATGGCTGTATCATCTGATATTGCTAAAAAAGGCAATGGTATTTTTGATGTAATACTTACCGTTAATCCTTTTCTTAGAACTCCAGCAGGCACTCCCAATGCCGAAGAGCAGCCCCCACGACATCCTTTTGAAAGACCGCAGCTGGTGATCAGCGTGGTTCCATCCGATCAAATCAATGCCTCTGAGCTGGGTGAGCATTTTATAATTATCGGAAGGCTTCATTTTAAGTCGAATGAATTTGTATATGACCAGCGTTTCATACCCGCCTGCACTTCTATCATAGCTCATCCCGCATTAAAAAATATTTATAATACCCTGGGAGGCTACCTCAATGAAATTCAAAGCTACAGCACCAATATCGTTAAAAAGGTTTTGGATAACAGCCAGGATACAGGCCTGGCGCAGAATACCCGGCTGGTATGCGAACGCCTGGTTTATTTCACCTCTTCCTCATTCTTCCAGTTCAGGTCGCTCCTGCCGCAGCAGTCGCCCATATTCCTGGTAGAGCTTTTTACCCGGCTGGGAAATGAAGTGAAAGTGAGCATCAATTGCCTCAAGGATAAAGATAAGGAAGAAGTGCTCAACTATTTTAAGGAATGGACCGACCTTACCCCTGCCCAGTTTATGGGCATGCTCGATGAGGTGATTGATGTGGAATATAACCATAATGATTGCTACGACAGCCTGACCAAGGTTGATTATATGCTCAGCATACTCGCTTCCTTATTGAATAAATTAAACTCCCTTGAGCTGATAGGACGCCGCAAGGAGCGTGATATTTTTGTGCGTGAAAAGGAGATCGAGAAGAAATCTGATAAGAAAAAGGGCTTCTCGATGCTCGATTTCTAAAGCATGACATGGGATGTAACAGTGAAATTCCGCCGAACATAAAGTGCCCTGCGTAATACATGAAATAGCAGCTGCAGGCTGAACAACAAAATGGATATTTGAAATTAATCGCATCTAACAAAGAAAAAAAGAAAATAAATGAAAGCCCTTAATACCAAAGAACGAAATAATACATTCTGGAGTTTTGTATTGTTTTTTACTATCACCGTTGCCTTTATCATCACCATCATCTATTTCGATTTTGCTTTACCGCAGAAACAATATGCAGAATTGAAAAATAAAGTGAAAGATTATGATGCCTTCATGGCCAAACAAAAAGGATTCATGAGCCAGATTGATACCATCAATTTTGAATTAAAGCAATATAATATGCCGGGAGCCAACCAAAGCTTCCTTCAAAATGATATCAGCAAAAAGGCCATTGCTGTAGAAGATGCTATAGGGACCGAGAATGAAACGAATAAGGTATATCATCATATTGTAGAAAATTACAAGAAGATGCTGTCTTATAAATCCAAATTAAATGATGCGAAGATCCAGCTCACGCAGGCCAATGCCGCGTTGAGCGATTGCGATCAGAACAATAGAAAAGTAGAAAAAGATTTAAAAGAGAAACAGGAAAAGAAGTAAATTTAAATTATAAATTCCTCTAAAAATACAATTATGACCAAGGATCTGAAAAATAAATTTACCACTTTTATTATACTCCTTTTTGCCTGCGTGCTGCTCCTGGGCGTTGCCTTGTTCAGCGATTACAAGGCCTCGCCTTCAAAGCAAATGGATAATATGGCAGCGAAGATCGGGGAGATGGAGACCCTCAACTCACGGCAGACGGCAATTGTGATACAGATGGATACGATCGAAGGAAAGCTTGACGCCTTTGAGCCTACAGCCAATAATGCGGTGGTGCTCTCAAATGAAATTGATAAAGGCATACGCGACATGAAAGCCTATTTCGAAAAGAACTCTCTCAAACAACCTGTATTTACAGGCATCACCGAGAATTATGCCCTGATGCTAATTGACAAGCAAAATATTAAGAACACTGCCGACAATATCACGGTGATCAATAAAAAGCTGGATGAGTGCAAGGATAAATTAAAAACCAATAAAGATGATTTGAAGCAGATCAATCTTATCCTTGGAATCACCAATAAAAATGCAACCGACACTAAATAACTAGCTTTTTTCTTACCTATTAATTTACAATCGTAATGAAAAAATTTTTACTTGCATGCCTGGCGATACTATCCGGTTTATTTAGCTTTAGCCAGCATGTGGATAGTGTGGTGGTCAGCCCTTCCCCAGTGTGTAAGAACAGCCAGATTTCTGTCACGGTCTATCATCATGGTTATAATGGATCCGACTCACTGTATGCTTTTATTTCCGATATTGGAGGCTCCACTTATAGCTCCGGCGCCCCCATCTACAGGGGTGTATTTACCACCATTGTTGTAGCGTTCCCGGTTAATTTTAATTATACCATTCCAAATTCTTTACCTGCAGGAAATTACCGCATTTTTGTAAAAGACACGATCAATGGCAACCAGGTGGATACATTTTCCAATTTATTTGTTGTAAGTCCGAATGCAGGGATAAGCCTAAGCTCTTCTTCGGGTACAGCGGCACAAACGGTTTGCATAAACAATTCAATAGCCAATATCACCTACGCCGTTACCAATGCTACCGGCGCGGGAGCAAGCGGATTGCCTTCCGGGGTATCAGGAAGCTATAGTGGCGGGGTGTTCACCATTAGCGGTACGCCCACCACCTCCGGCACTTTTAATTATACTGTAACAACTACCGGAGGTTGCTCCTCTGCTTCTGCTAACGGCACCATCACCGTAAATCCAAACACCACCATCAGCTTAACCTCTTCGGGCGGCACCACCAGTCAAACTGTTTGCATCAATACGGCCATCACGAATATTACCTATACCGTTGGCAATGGAGGAACAGGCGCAGGCGTCACCGGATTACCTGCGGGGGTTTCAGGCAATTATAGCGGCGGTACATTTACTATCAGCGGCACGCCAACTGTGTCAGGCACATTTAATTATACTGTGACCACCACCGGTGGATGCTCCTTTGCCACAGCCACAGGCACGATCACCGTGAACCCCAATGCCACCATCTCGCTGCTTTCTTCGGCGGGCACAACAAATCAAACCGTTTGCATCAATACGGCCATCACCAATATTTCCTATACTGTGGGAAACGGGGGCACGGGCGCGGGAGCCACCGGATTGCCACCGGGGGTTACAGGAACTTATAACGGTGGCACTTTCACCATCAGCGGGACACCAACCGCGTCGGGAACATTTAATTATACGGTAACCACCACCGGGGGCTGTTCGTCAGCCACCGCAGTAGGAACCATCACTGTAAATTCAAATGCTACTATCACGCTTACCTCGGGGGGGAGTACATCCAACCAAAGCGTATGCATCAATACTGCCATCACCAATATCACCTATATCATTGGCAATGGAGGAACAGGTGCGGGGGTGAGCGGCCTCCCAACGGGTGTTACCGGAACTTATAATGCAGGTGGTTTCACCATCAGTGGCACACCTGTAACCTCAGGCACATTCAATTATACGGTAAGCACCACAGGAGGCTGTTCCAGCGCTACTGCCACAGGAACAATAGTAGTAAACCCTGACGCTACATCGAACTCAGGAGCGGCCTTAGCTGCCATATGCAAGGGCAGCAGCTCGTCGCCCTTAGGTGGCGCAGTAGGGGGCTCTGCCACGGGAGGCAGTTGGTCGGATGGAGCCATTGGAGGAACCTTCTCTCCGAATGCTAACGATCTGAATGCCATATGGACCCCGCCGGCGTCTTATACCGGGACAGCCACCTTAACCTTAACTTCTTCAGGAGGATGTGGTACCGCGAGCAGCTCCAAAACCCAGGTGGTACGCCCCATGCCAACGGCATCACTTACACTCACACCCAGCACCGTATGCCAGGGAAACACGATTACCTTAACCATTTCCATTGGCAATGCAGTAGCTAATCTCACCACCTATGCCATCGGCACTTCGCCCGGGGCCTCCGATATTCAAACGGCCACCACAATAGCCTCCTCAGGCAGCTTCAGCACAACTAAAATTGTAAGTCCTCCACTGGGAAATACAACTTATTATTTAACAGTGAGCACTAGCCCCTGCGCTTCGGTATCATCCAATGCTTCAGTCACCGTATTGCCGGGAAGCTCGGGAGGGGCACTTTCGCTGGGTGCAATTGTATGCCCTGCAACCACCAATAGCACTGTATTTATCTTATCTGGCAAGGTAGGAACGGTGCAAAAATGGCAGCAATCTACCGACGGTGGCTCAGTTTGGACAGATATTTCAAATACCACCACAACCCATACGGCAACCAATATTACAGTTTCCACCTTATTCAGGGCAGTAGTGCAGAGTGGCGGGGTATGTCCACCGGTGAATTCCAAAACAGCCGGCGTATTTGTTAATACGAGTCCTACAGCCAATTTCACCAATACCGTGGTTTGCTTTAATTTGCCACCCACAGTATTTACGAACACCAGCACTCCCGGAACCACATTAAGCGCTGCGCAACAAACCAGCTATAATATTCCGGGCACCATAAATGTGAGCAATACCTATTCATGGGATTTCGGCGATCCGCCAAGCGGCGCTTCAAATACTTCAACGTCTCAAAATCCCAACCATGCTTATTCAATGGCAGGCTCTTTCAATACCAGCTTAACCACCACCACCACCACCACCATAGGCACCGCCATGGCTTCATGCTCTAATTCAAAAACTAATACTGTAGCGGTGGTGAATAAACCGGCAGCCCCTTCGCCTGCTGCATCCAATCCATCAAGCATCTGTTTAAATCAGAAGGGTGTTAATTTTAAAACAGATACCGTTTCAGGCCTTAGTTATTTGTGGAGCTCACCGGATCCTGGGGTGGTAATACATGGTAAGAATAAGCCCAATACCATTATAGACTTTCCCGCGTCGGGCGGCCCTTTCAATATTTATATTACAGCCATCAGCCCGGGAGGCTGTAGGGATTCAACAAAAATTATCATCAATTCGGGCACACTGACACCCAATCCGCCAGTGATACAGCTCACTTCAAATGGTAAAACACTAGTATGCCTGGATAATAAACAGGCGAGCTACCAATGGGGCTATGACGATCGGAATACCTTTATGGCAACAAATATTCCAGGGGCTACGTTACAGGATTACACCCCAGCCGGTGGCTTTGATTTTGCAGGTAAAAATTATTATGTGCGGCTGGTATCCGGCGGTTGTTCTTATAAAGTATATTATAATGCCCCTTCAGGTATCGCGAAAATAGCAACCGATTTGAATATCCGACTGCAACCGAATCCTAATCAAGGATCTTTTCTTTTAATAATGGATAAGAGCCAGATACCGGCCTATTCTTACGTTACGGATATACTCGGAAAAAAACTGATGATTTTAAATTTGCAAGATGAAGTTAATGCCATAAATCTAATGGATTTGACTCCAGGAATTTACTATATAAATGTCATTGCCACTTCCGGCAGCGTTCAATCATTAAAATTTATAATTAATAAATAAGCCTATGAAAAATTATATTCTGTTTATCTTTTTTATAGTTCTTACCCTTTCCGGCATGTCACAAAATGCAGGCATGATGCAACGAAAACTTGTGCCTGGAAAGATAGATACCTTATTATTAAATTACCTCTCCTATTCAAAATTCTCTTCTCTTGATGATATCGGCTTTTCGGATGCCATTGCCAATAAATACAAAACCTTATTTGTAGCCGGCATTAAGATTACAGATGAAGTGAATCCGGCCATTTACGATAAAAATTATGAGCACCCTTTTGATCTTACATTAAGAACCATGGAGGATTTTCTAGCGCTAACCAAATTAAATTATGCTGCGGGTCTTTTTGTAAAATATAATGCCATCCAGGTTGATTACAATGCTTTATCAGTAATGCTGCTTAAAGAAACCAATGGCACCACGAATACCGGCTTGCTTTATACCATTACCGATACTTTGAAACTAAAATTAAGCTTGTCATCAGATTTCAAAACCATAAAAATTCAAGAGCTAATGGTTATGGGTTATGCCATTATATTACCCAACGATGATGATCGGGATTTTATTCCTAACGCCCTCGATAAATGCACTAAGGAGCAGGGGTTTAAGAGCGGAACGGGATGTTTTACCAAGGAAGAGAAAGCATCATTTGCTTTAGCCGAGAAAGAAAAAAAGAGAATTGAAAAAGAAAAAGAGCTGGCTTTAAATAACAAGGAAAAAGAAAAAGAAGTTGTAACAAATAAAGAGACACAGGAATCATTAGCTGAGAAAGCCCGGTTGAAAAAAGAGAAAGAAGAAAAAGAAGACCTTGCTAAAAAAGAAAAAGAGGCAAGGGATGTTATTGCTAAGAAAGAAAAAGAAGATCATAAGAAGAATACACCTTCAGGCCCTGCATTGCCCTCCTTGTTCCTGGGACTCAGCATTGCAGGAGGCAATAATAATATCAATGCCGGCTTTGACGACGCTAACCTCGGCTATAACAATTTGTTAAAAGGAAATAAAAGCACTTATAGCGTGACAGGATTAAAAAACAATAAGCAGGCCCCCTTCACACAGATTCAGTTGGATTTAGATTATTATTTCGGTGCTAAAAAACGAATTGGAATTGCTACAGGAATTGGGTTCAGCAGTTTTAATTCGAGCTATAGCATGGACACCTTCCATGTAGAATACCAGGCCACCGACGCCAGCGGCAATACCTATCGCAGGGTGGTGCATGTCCGTAATATGGAAGAGTCGCTTAAAATCCACACAATAAATATTCCATTAATACTTCTATATAAATTTGATTTTGGAGATAAGACCAACTTCTCTCTGGGCCTGGGCATAAATTATCATGCGGCGGCTTCCGCGAAAACCTCGGGGGTAGGCACGGCAGATTATGAAGCCATTTATAAATGGGAAAACGGACATACAGTGTATGATGATAAAATGCCACCGGGGAATGATAGTTGGCTTATTACCCGAAGTAATGTGGAAGCCCATAATGGAAAAACAGGGGAAGCAGAATACTTCGCACAAAAGAAAGCGGATGGCTATGATGTAGG
>JBBRJE010000056.1:0-12244 GCA_038219845.1 Bacteroidia bacterium | reverse complement strand
GGGTGGTACAGACCGTCTTCATTATACCCCGGGCTATTATTAGCTGACTACTTTGATATTTTAAGCTTAACTTAACACTTGTTTCAATAATCTCAATAAAAACATAAAGCCACTTTCATTCGAAGGTGGCTATTTTATTTACGATTTAACCCGCGTCATATCAACGACAATTAGACTAACGACTTATCCATTTGCATGTTCCGACCTTTAATCCAAATCAGATACCGGTTGCCATGGGAATTGTTATCGCTTCGACGTATTCGGAATTACACCGAACGAAGGCAATATCATACATCACTTTGAGACAGCATAGCTTACTAATAATTCTACCCCCAAAATTCTACCCCGCCTCCTATTTATCACTTTTGATTCTTCATTATTCACGCATTACCCTATTTTCGCGGGAGTGAAATCCTTGCAGGCAATCAACAAATATTTTTGGCAGTATAAATGGCTCCTCTTTTGGGGTACGGTATTTATTTTTCTTTCTAATTATTTTTCTGTTTACCCCGCTCAAGCCATACGTGATGCCATCGACGCGGTGAACAATTACATGGAGAATGATGAAACTGGCAATGATATTTATTCTAAAGTATTTATGTTCACTGCAGCCATTATCGGCTTCTCTGTCCTTAAAGGAATATTCATGTTTTTTATGCGGCAAACCATTATCGTAATGTCGCGCAGGATTGAGAATGATATGAAGAATGAAGTTTTTCATCATTACCAATCTCTTTCCACTTCTTTCTACAAACAAAACAATACCGGCGACCTGATGAACCGCATCAGCGAGGATGTAAGCCGCGTGCGCATGTACACAGGGCCCGCCATTATGTATGCCTTAAACACATTATTTACATTTATCCTGGTGATAGGCGCGATGTTCAGGGTCAATGCCACTCTCACATGGTATGTTATTTTGCCCTTGCCTTTGCTTTCTGTACTGATGTATTTTGTAAACGATATCATCAATAAAAAAAGCGAAGCCATACAAGAGCAGCTTTCCTCGCTCACCTCTTTTGTCCAGGAAAGTATTTCCGGCATCCGATTGATCAAAGCGTTTGCGAGGGAGAAGATGATGCAGGAACAGATGCAGGAGCAAATAACAGAATACCGTACCAAACAATTGTCCCTGGCAAAGACCGATGCATTATATTTTCCTGTGAATCTTTTGCTCATTGGCCTGAGCACCTTGATCACGATCTATATTGGCGGCATTCAATATATAAGTGGCAAAGGCACCTTAGGGAATATCGCCGAGTTTGTGTTCTATGTTAACATGCTCACCTGGCCCGTGAGCTCCCTGGGTTGGGTTACAGCCATTATTCAAAGAGCCGCCGCTTCACAGAAACGCATCAATGAGTTCCTTCATTCCCAGCCCAATATCGGTTCCGGACTGATCCCCGATTTTGTGTTCCGGGATGAGCTTGTCCTGGAAAATGTTTCATTCAGCTATAAAGACAGTGGCATCACAGCCTTGAAAAATATTGATCTGAAATTGCAAAAAGGGAAGGTGATAGGTATCACCGGGGCCACCGGCAGTGGTAAAACATCCCTGGCACAATTGCTTCTAAGGATCTATAACCCCAGTTCCGGGCTGATCATGGCCGATGGCGTATCTGTAGATAAATTCAATGTACAGAATTACCGTAAGCAATTCGGCTACGTGCCCCAGGATGTTTTTTTATTCAGCGACAGCATTAAAAATAATATCGCCTTTGCTGATGAAAAGAATATTGATTCCGACACGGTGCAAGAAAGTGCCCGGAAGGCCGCGGTGTATGATAACATCATGGAATTCGACAAGCAGTTTGAAACCCTTATCGGGGAACGTGGAATAACACTTTCCGGCGGACAGAAGCAACGGATCAGCATAGCGCGGGCCCTGGCCAAAAATCCTTCCATATTAATTTTTGACGATTGCCTGAGCGCCGTGGATTCCAATACAGAAAAAGAAATACTTCTGGCTTTGAAAAAAGTAATTCAAACTAGAACCGCACTAATCATCAGTCACCGGGTTTCTTCCGTGCAGCTTTCAGATGAAATCATCGTATTGAAGGAAGGTGAAATTGCAGAGCGCGGCACCCATGATTTTTTAATTTCCAATAATGGATATTATGCTGCCATGCATGCCAAACAACAGCAAGAAGAACTAGTTGGATAGCCTTGGGTGTTCGCTGATTTTATCCATTTCCTGCCGCTCCGTTTTCCGCCGGATATTTATTTTTAAAAGATAAATTTGGAAATCTAAATTTCATTCCACTATATTAGCAACCTGAACAATTTATCAGCAACCCCAAAAGTACCCAATAATGGAAAACGAATTCAACAAACAAGACAGAGAAGCAGTGTTCTCGAAGCGTGTAAGAGCAGGAAAACGCACCTATTTTTTTGATGTGAGAACAACCCGTGCCAATGATTATTATCTGACCATCACCGAGAGTACCAAGCGCCCGGGGGAAGAGCGTTTCGTGAAGCATAAGATATTTCTTTACAAGGAAGATTTTAAAAAATTTATGGATGGATTGAATGAGTCAACCGGTTATATCAGGGAACAGCTTCCTGAATATGATTTTGATAATCCTCCCGTTCGCGAATATATTGACCATGGCAATAATGAGAATCCTGAAAATCATAATGCTGATACCCCAAACAACAATCCTGAAGGAACCGGTGAAAACAACGATAATTCCATTAATGGGAATTAAAGTTCAACCTCCGAAATCGTAATGATAGCTGTTAGTCATCACAGTTTGAATTAATTTTTTGAGCAATTATTTGAACCAATATAAAGCCCGGATCTTCCGGGTTTTTTTTTTCATCGGGGTTTGAAATATCACTTTATTAAAGTCATTATTGCGTCATCTTTCTCAGCAGGGAACATGTTAATTTCAGACATCATAACAACAATAAAAAATTCTTATATTGCAACATTAAATACCCGCTGCGACTAATATAAGGCATGAAGAAATTCAATATCATTTTAATCATTGTATTCATTGGACTTGCATTATCCTGTAAGCGCAAACGGGAGTTGCCTGGGTTCGATACCGACGTTTTAATTCCTTTAGCCAATGCATCCATTGGCTTCGATAAAATCATCGCCGACAGCACGGCGAGATTAAATGCAGACCACAGCCTTGATATTGTTTACCGCTATCCCTTTTATGAATACGCCCTGAAAGATATTTTAAGAGTTCCTGATACCTCTGTCATTGTTTCTGCGAAACTTGGTACCACCTTCCTCTCCAATAGCTTTATTGAACAAAAAATCACCCTAGGCCAGATCGCAAAGAATTTTGGAACAACAGGTCAGCTGATTATTCTGCTGAACGGCCAGAACGCAGTGGTGCCGGCCATTCCGGCCAATACCACCAATCAGAAATCGGATATTGATGCCGTAAGCTTCTTTCAGGAAGCCGACCTCACCAACGGTTACCTCGACCTCACCCTCACCAACGATTTACCCATCCCCATCTCCGACCTTGACTTTAATGTTAAAAATAAAATCGATGGCCAAATGGTATTCTCTGATACCTTCTCGCTGATCCCCGCAGGGGCCTCCGTGACAAGGTCCTATGACCTGGCAGGAAAACATATCGAAGGAACAATGGTGGGCACCATAGTCACCATTGGCTCCCCGGGAAGCAACGGGCAATCCGTACCAATCGATACCTCCAAAGCGATTCTCATGCAACTCAAAGTGCGTGATCTTATTGCCAGTCATGCCATAGCCCGTTTCCCTAAGCAGGACCTGATTGTTGTTGATGATACCGTGCTCTATGACCTGGGTAAGGCAGAGCTTAAAAAGATGCTTATCAAGAGCGGCAAAGTAAAGATGCAACTCTATAGCACCTTGCAGGATACCTTATTTATTGATTATAAAATTCCTAGTGCAATAAAGAATAATGATACTGTGCACCTCTATTTAAAAGTGCCTCCTGCATTGCCTGGCGGTGTTCAAAATGTAAGCCAGGAAGTGGATCTCACAGGTTATACCATCGATCTGAGAGGTAGGAGTGGGCTGGCTACAAATTCATTCTGGAATATTTTCAGGGCCAGCATCGACAGTACCGGTAAGCTGATGCCTCTTTCAACTTCTGACAGCGTATGGATCAGGTATGGACTATATGATATTATACCACAATTTGCCGAAGGCTATTTAGGTCAGGACATTGTAAATATCGGGCCCACCAAATCTACCATAGCGCTTTTTTCAAAAATCACAAACGGCACTTTAGATTTAAAGGATATCAAGCTCAATTTGATGGTAGAAAATGGCATTGGCGCAAGTGCTACCCTCGGCTTCGATTACCTGATCTCTAAAAATACCAGGAAGGGAAACACTGTAATCCTCAATTCACCCCTGCTTAGCAATCCTTTGACCATTGCAAGGGCCACCAGAATAGGGTATGCGGCCATATCTAATACAAGCAGCTTCGAATTAAATACCACCAATTCCAATATAAAACCTTTTATAGAGAATTTGCCCGATGAACTCAATTATAAGCTCACGGCTAAATTAAACCCGAATGGGAACCAGGGATTTACCGATTTTATTGATTACGACAGCAAGCTGGTGGCCAGCCTGGATATGCAGATGCCCTTGGCATTTAATGCCAAGGGCCTTACCTTAATTGATACCACAGCGTTTTCACTTGGGAATAATCAAAATAATACAGGCATTGATAAAGGCAGGCTGAATTTCATCTTTGAAAATAATTATCCAATCAGTTTAAATGCAAAATTATATTTCTTGGATGCTTCAAATCATATTATCGATTCGGTTTTTGAAGGCAGCGGGGCCACCATCAGCGCAGGAAATATAAATCCATCCACCTATCGAACTACAGGCGCAGTTAAATCTGTGATCAGCATAAATATTGATGCCGCGCATTATGATAGATTAAAAGCAGCAACTAAAATTATCATCAAGGCGGTATTAAATACCAATGGGGCAGGTTATCTGAAATTATACAGCGATTATAAATTGAAATTAAAATTATCAGGGGAGTTCACATACCATGCAGGCAAACGCTAGTTATTTATTTCTGTTTTTTATTTTTTTAGCCCAAAGCCTGAGCGCCCAAAACAATCCCATTGATTCCTCTTATCCAATGGAGCCGGCAGGCGTGGTGCATGGAAAAATAAGCCTGCCCGGGCTGGGTTTCATTTATGACTGGGAAACAAATTCCTCCATATTCACTAATAATTTTTTATTTGATATCCGGCGTGATCTTCAGATTACCAAAGAATCAAAAGAAAATTCAGCAAAGAAGCTGGGTTATAATAATTATTTTGTGAATCACCAGGAAGGTGGCATCTATTATCTGTTGCCTCTGAAATCCATACCCGGCCTGGGATTGCTCTTTTCCGCATCCGCTGTTTCTCACCAGGATGCCAGGTTCAATCGCGGTGCTTTCGAATTAATATTAAATGGGAATGCACATTATAAAAATCAAAAAAAGGATCTCGGAAAAACATATTACCGCAGCATAGATTATCAGCAAATTGGGATTGGGATTCGTAAATATTTTGCCAACAAAACAGCATGCCTGGAAGCCACGGCTTCCTTCCTTATTGGTGATTATGCCAACCAGTTTGAAATTAGCCGTGGAAGCGTTTTCACAGAGGCTAATGGAGAATATATTGATATCGATCTTGCTTACGACAGGCGTTTCTCCAGCTCGGGTGCTACTTTACTAACCCCCAAGGGGTACGGTGGAGCCTTGAATTTAAGCTGGACAAAATATTTTACGAAAAAGAATGCATCCTTGCTTGTCAGTCTTAAAAATCTTGGTGCGGTTCACTATAGTTCTGCCACCGCACACCAGAGCATTGATACTACCATTCATTTCACAGGCGTAGATGCGGGTGAGGTGGCCTCCTTCAGCGCTTTCAATAACCTGAATGCCCGCGATACGATATTGAGTAAATTTAATATCAAGTCGAGGGATGAGGCATTTAATTTTTCATTGCCTACCTTGTTTGAAATAAAATATGAAGACATCATAAATAAACGATCACTGGTGCAATTGCAAATTAATGCCTATTTGTACAATGCACTACCCTTAATAAAAGTGGGTTATTTATACCAGTTGAAAAATAATCTTTACCTGGGGGGCGCGGTCAGGGCCCACGGTTATTCCCAATCAGACATTGACATTACCGGAAGATACCGTAAGGGTAAAATATTTGCTGAACTCACCGTGCGCAGTATCGACGGGTTGCTTAATCCCAGGCATAGCAGTGGTTTGGGAGCCTTTGCTCACCTGGGTTTCTACCTAAAATAATAATTCAGCTTAAAATTTAAATCCTAAAGACGCTGTGAAATTCGTAGTAATACTTTGCGTTTCTGCAGTATAATATTTGGCTTTGCCGCCGCTATTAAGGGTATATGGGGCGTAATAATTGGTGGCATAATTTCGTACCAGGGCCATATCTAAAAAATAATTTCCATTGCGTATGCCGAAGCCGCAGGAAATGAAAGGGATCGAGGTTTTGAATTGTGAGGGGCCTGAGATGCTTGTATTATAAGGTGATCCTGTGAAGCCAATACCTGCCCTGACGGCGTACACATCCCCGAAAATATATTCTGCACCAACCCGGATATTATTGGCAGCACGATAAAGATTTTGAACATTATTGTTTACTCCAAGCGTGAATGTATCCTGCACCGAAGATTGATCGGCACCCGATTTTATTTTCCCGTTACGGTAATCAATACGTTCGTAATCGATACTTATAAAGCCGCTTTTATTATAGATATAAGCAGCGCTCAAAACCACTTTGCCCGGTATAACGATAGAATAATTATAAATTCCATTTGGCGTCTTTTGACTGGTATCTAAAGTTGAATTGGAAAAATCTATTCTTGAGCTTAAGGAGCTATAATAATTATCATCGAGGAATATTCGTGAAGGGGTATGATAAGCGATGCCCAGCCGGATATAATTCACAGGCAGGAAAATGGCACCGATTTTAGCAGCAACACCGGTACCGCTGGTTTTAAGGTGTGTAGCATAGCTTGATTTCTTGTAATAATTAACCGAATTATTTAAGGCTTCTTCTACAAACGTATTGTCTTCTATATACTTAACTTTAAAAAAATTTAACGAGCCTCCAAGGTATACCTTATCATCAAAATTTCCACTTAGTGCAAGACTTATATCATTCATTCCCCCGCTTTGCTCAATGGAATTACGCTGTTTCACAGAGAAGGCCGAATCATCGGAGAAATCACTTTTATATTGATCGCGGTAACCGGGAGCAAGATAAATCAGCTGGGCGTCATATGCCAATGACGCAGCGCTGGTGATACCAAGCCGTGTATAATCTGTTCCATTCGCGCTTTGTTCGAAATGCTGTATGATGCTACTCTTATTATTAACCCCTTCCATATATACCGATTTATTAAAATTGGCGATCCGGTTCACTCCAAAACCAAGGTTCACGAATCTCCAGCCACTGTTATTCTCTGTTGGGATAGCCAAAACCAGTCCTGCATTATTGATATTCAGGTTGAATTTATTGTCGCTACGGGTATTGTCGATATAAAAAGTATTACTTTTCGTATTGAAAAAATTTGTCGTGAATCCGATCTCGGATTTTCTGTAACGGGCAAGACCGGCAGGATTGGTGACCATGCTGCTGTAATCGGCACCTATGGCTCCGAAAGCATTTCCGCAGGCCATGCTTCGCGCGCTACCAATGACACCGGTATAAGAATACCGCAAGACATCCTGTTCATTTTGCGCATTTAAACTTAAGGCAATTAAAAACAGAATAACGGTGCCTGTAATTTTAATTTTTTTAATAAACATATTTTTTTTGATTTGATTAGGTAACAATCAAGCAGGAATATATTAGCCAATAAATTATTTTTCGTTTTGGTGCTTAGCGCGGGTTTCTTCTGCCTCCGTTATCCTGATTTCCGCTATTGCTATTACCACCATTGCTTCTTGGTTCCGAGCGGGGCTCGCTGCGTTGAGGCGCTTGATACCTTGGTGTCTCGGAGCGTTGCTGCTGCTGTTGCTGCTGCTGCGGAGGATTCTCATATCTCGGGGTTTCACTTCGTTGCGGTGTGGTACCTCGCTGCGGTGTTTCGTTTCGTTGTGGTGTTTCGTTTCTTGGAGAAGTATTACGTGGTTCCTCTCTTGGGGTTTCGTTTCTTGGCGTGTTATTGCGTTGCGGTTCCCGATCCTGTGCCGGTGTTCTGTCGTTGGAAGGGGTTCGGTTGGTATTAGATGGGGTGTTGTTCGTAGGTTTATCTGCCCGGGGCGATGTATTTCTATCATCGGGTGTACGGCCATTGGCAGGTGTTTTAGGACTTGTATTATTGTCTGTACCCTGGGTGGCGTTATTTCTGCGATTAGCACCACCGGTATTACCGCTTGAAGGTGTGGCATCTGCCGGGCGTAAATCACGTGGACTTGAGCCTGGGGTTGAGGAGCCTGCCGGTGGCTTAACGGAACCGGTGTTTACATTCCGGTTGGGACTTGAAGGGCTTCGTACCGGTAAATTATTTGAAGCAACATTACGGGGGCCATAATAAGTGCCACTGCCTGTATTGTTGGATGTATTCCCCTGATTTTGTGCAACTGAATGACCATTACCATAATAGCCTTGGCTATGATACCGGTAAGGGTTTGAATTATAACCACCGCCATAGCCATAATAAGGATTGTAATTATAGCGGTACGGATCATAGTATCCATAAGATCCCCAACAGATATTAGGCTGGTAATAATAATTATTATAATAATATTGTGGATAATAAGATGAGTATACCCAGGTGCCATAATAGGAATCATAGCCCCAGCCTTGGGAGTAAATACTGCTTCCGTAGAAATTAGGGTTATTATTGTAATAATAATAGTTGGTATAAGGTGCGCTGTAAAACGTAAAACCGCTATAAGGACTATAAAAGCGGCGCATCCGGGAAGTATACATATAGTCATCATAGTATTCGTAATCATCGTATGAACTATTTGAATTATTAGTATAGCTGCGTTTTGTCTCTGAATAGCTGCCCCGGTTATGTCGGCTGTCATTTTCCTCATCATCATCTGCATCAGCCGATTCCTTTGGATTGGCGCTCAGCTCCGATTTTTTATTTTCCTGCTTTGCATATTTATGACTGCTTAGATCGCTGTATACATCATCGGTAGTGGCTACCTTCTGTGTACTGCATGATTGAATTACCATAGCCACTATAGCGAGGTAAATAACTTGCCGGATTTGGAGGAGAGATTTCATAATTGCTTTTTGTGAATTATTTTCAAAGTTAAAGACTTAATTTAACTTTGCAAGGTTGGGTATTAAATTAAATTCTTAACTCTTGTTTAACGATTAAGTAAAGCGAAAGTTTCAAATTATATACCAACAATATTTTTCAACTGTTAATATGAGTGAATTTAAAAAAGTAAACAGGTCCGAAAATTATTCGGAATGGTATAACTATATTGTTGATGCGGCCCAACTGGCGCAGCATTCGGCGGTTAAGGGCTGTATGGTTATTAAGCCTTATGGCTATGCTATCTGGGAGAAGATGCAGGCCGACCTCGACAAGCGTTTTAAGGCCACCGGTCATAGCAATGCATATTTCCCTTTATTCATTCCTAAAAGCTTATTTGAAGCAGAAGAAAAAAATGCAGAAGGATTTGCAAAAGAATGTGCTGTCGTCACCCATTACCGTCTCAAACCCGATCCTGATCATAAAGGGAAGCTTATCGTGGATCCTGAAGCGAGGCTTACCGAAGAATTAATCGTGCGTCCTACCAGCGAAGCAATTATCTGGAATACATACCGGGGCTGGATCCAGAGCTACCGTGACCTGCCTATTTTGATTAACCAGTGGGCCAATGTGGTACGATGGGAAATGCGTACCCGTCTTTTTCTGAGAACTGCCGAATTCCTATGGCAGGAAGGGCATACCGCCCATGCCACACGTGCAGAAGCCATTGCCGAAACAAAGCAAATGCTGGACGTGTATGCAACATTTGCCGAGGAAATTATGGCCATGCCTGTACTTAAAGGTGTTAAAACCGCCAATGAACGATTTGCCGGTGCTGACGAAACATTTTGCATTGAAGCCATGATGCAGGATGGTAAAGCATTACAGGCGGGCACCTCCCATTTTCTCGGACAAAATTTTGCAAAGGCCTTCGATGTGAAATTTACAGGTAAGGATGGCAAGCAGGATTATGTATGGGCTACCAGCTGGGGTGTAAGCACCCGCCTGATGGGTGCACTAATCATGACCCATAGCGATGATGAAGGATTGGTTCTTCCTCCTAAACTTGCGCCAATACAAGTGGTCATCATTCCTATATTTAGAAGCGAAGAGGACCTGGCTATCATATCAGAAAAAATGAAGGTGTTGAAGCTGCAGCTCGAAGCAGAAGGGATAAGTGTGAAGTTTGATAATAGGGATTCATTGAAGCCCGGATTTAAATTTGCCGAATGGGAACTAAAAGGAGTACCGGTGCGTTTGGCAATAGGGATGCGTGATATCCAGAATAATACCATTGAGATCGCGCGGCGTGATACGAAAGAAAAGAGATCGGCGGCAATAGAAAATATTGTATCCGATATCATATCACTGTTGAATGAAATCCAGGATAACCTCTATCAGCGCGCGCTCACCTATAGAAAAACAAATACCAAAAAAGTAGATACACGTGAAGAATTTTTAAAAGTGATGGATGAAGGAGGTTTTGCCATGGCGCATTGGGATGGCAGCAGTGAAACGGAAGAAAAGATCAAGGAAGAATATAAAGCCACTATTCGTTGTATCTCTTTGGATAATCCACAGGAAGATGGAACCTGTTTTTATACAGGTAATTCCAGTAAAGAGAGGGTTGTATTTGCAAGAGCTTATTAATATTAAGTGGTCAGCAGTCAGTGGTCAGTTGTCAGTGAATACAAAATAAAACAAGCAAATCCGCTCCAAAGTCCGAGTTATCAGCCCTATATGCATTACAACCGACCACTGACAACTAACAACTGATCACTAACCACTGACCGCTGCTCTCATGCCCAAACTTGAACGAAAAATATCTCTATACGGCCTTACGATGATAGCGGCAGGGTCCTGTATTGGTTCCGGAATTTTCCGTTCCCCTTCTGAGACTGCTGCATATCTGCCTTTTGATGCCTGGCTATTAGCTGCCTGGGCCATTGGAGGACTCATTGCCATGGCAGGCGCCCTATCCATTGCCGAATTAGGTGCGATGTATCCGCAGGCCGGTGGAGTATATGTATTCCTTCGCAAAATCTATGGGGATGCCGCTGCTTTCTTGTACGGATGGGTGAGCCTTACTGTAATAATTACAGGTTCGCTTGCTGCCTTAGCTTTGGTTTTCTCTTCCTATATCGGCACGGTATTTAATTTGAATGAATCAGGTAAAATTATTCTAGCATTATCGGTGATTATCATTCTTTCCGTAATTAATATTTTTGGAGTTAAAATCGGTAATGCTTTTTCAAGTGTTATAACGAGTTTAAAGCTTTTGGGTATTCTCGCAGTTATT
This sequence comes from Bacteroidia bacterium, assembly GCA_038219845.1. Classification (GTDB taxonomy): domain Bacteria; phylum Bacteroidota; class Bacteroidia; order UKL13-3; family UKL13-3; genus CAINMV01. Next base: position 710 of record JBBRJE010000056.1, on the reverse strand, counting down.
TTAATTGGTATTTTCCTGGGGAAGGAATCTATTGAAATGAATTTCGAATTTGGGGATTTCCAATATGGAGCTGCAGGATATTGAATCGGTTTGTGATCTGGCCAAAGCATCGGGGCTCATCACAATTCTCGACAATAGCTATTCCTCGCCCCTGGGCCAGCAGCCGGCCCGATACGGGGTGGACCTGGTAATACATTCGGCAATAAAATATATCAATGGCCATAGCGATGTGGTGGCTGGAATCATTTGCGGGTCGGAGGAAATGATACGAAAGATATACCTTAGCGAGTACCTTAATTTTGGAGCGATCAGCTCACCCTGGAACTCCTGGCTGATCCTTCGTTCTTTGCGGACACTTTCGTTGCGGATACGCCAATCATCAGAAACAACGCAAAAAATTATTGCCTTTTTATCCGGCCATCCGAAAATCCAAAAAATATATTACCCTCATCATCCTTCGCATCCGCAGTATGCGCTTGCAAAGAAACAAATGAGCATACCCATGGGAATGTTCTCTGTTGAACTAAAAACGGGTGATGAGCAACAGGTCGTAAAATTTTGTGAATCGCTTAAATATTTTTTGATGGCCGTAAGCTGGGGTGGCTATGAATCCCTTGTACTTCCTGCCTGTGCCTTTGGTGAGAAAAGCGAATTGCCATTTAATTTCATTCGCTTTTATATTGGTTTGGAAGAAGCGGAAGTATTGATAC
>JBBRJE010000055.1:0-12244 GCA_038219845.1 Bacteroidia bacterium | reverse complement strand
TACATGAAATGCAGAGTCAATGATATTGGGATCTATATTATGGATGCAACGACTCGATCCTAAAAATAGTATATCATAATTTGCTCCGGTGATGCTTAACCTGGAACGCTTATGAATCCTATAAAACCATTGCCCTAAAACAAAATCAGCGCCAAGGCCAAGAAGGATCGTGAACGTTAAAACTTTTACCAGGTGAAGTGAAAACAACCGCATCAGAACTGGAAATAAATAAAATCGGCCGGGTTTATAAAATTCCCAAATAGTATAATCAGGAGCACAGTAAATGAATGTGTGATAACAGAATTCTTCAGCTTCGAGCTATAAATAATACTTGTGATAAACAATAAAAACAGGATAAAAAGGAATTCTATATGCGAACCTTCTGTTACGGTATTCCTGTAATTCAAAGTGGAACTAATATCACCAATTCTATGCCCGATACCCGAAAGATATCCAAAGGCTTCATGCATATTATCTGCCCTGAAAAATACCCAGGCTATTGTTACCAAACTAAAAGTAAATATTACTTCGCAAAATTCTTTAAATGAAAGCGACCAGATTTGTTCTTCTCCTAGATACAATTTGTCTTTCTTATTGGTACCCCTGAGAAATGATGGAATAAAATATAAAGCATGAAGTCCCCCCCATGCAATGAATGTCCATTTGGCGCCGTGCCAGAAGCCACTCACAAGGAAGATGACAAAAATATTTCTAATCCCTTTCCATTTCCCAACTCTTGAACCACCCAGCGGGAAATAAAGATAATCCCTGAACCAGGTTGATAAGCTGATATGCCATCTACGCCAGAAATCAGCAATGTTTTTGGCCAAATATGGATAATTAAAATTTAACATCAATTCAAAACCAAGTAGGTTAGCTACTCCACGGGCGATATCAGAATATCCACTAAAATCACAATAGATTTGAAAGGCAAAATAAACGGCCCCTAATATCAGGGTGATGCCGGAATAAGTATGGTAATTATTAAAAATATCTTTTACGGCCGGAGCAAGCGAATCAGCAATGACAACTTTTTTAAATAGCCCGAAAATGATCAGGCGGATGCCAGAAATACTTTGGTGCAGATCGAAACTCCTTTTCTTCATCATCTGAGGAAGCATATGAGTGGCGCGCTCAATTGGACCTGCTACCAACTGCGGAAAAAAGGAAACAAAAGCTGCAAAGGATAAAAGGTCGCGGGTGGGTATTAGCTTCCCGCGGTAAACATCAATAGTACAGGAGATGGACTGAAAAGTATAAAATGATATACCCACAGGGAGTATCACTTTAATAGTCCAGGGATCCAAATGATAACCAATAAGAGCAAATGCACCTACCCAGGAATCCGTGAAAAAATTAAAGTATTTAAAAAACATCAGCAAGCCAAGATTGAAGCATAGGCTTAATATCAGCCATCGCTTCTTTATCTTTTCTTCATTGCTGTTATAAATGAGTAGGCTCACCGAATAATCTACCACCGTGCTCATCATCAGCAAAAACAAAAATCTCCAATCCCACCATCCATAAAACAAATAGCTTGCGGCTAAAATAAGAAAGTTCTGTAATCTTAAATTTTTATTCGTTACAAACCAGTATAGAGTATAAACTATAGGAAGAAAAATAAAAAATGCCAGGGAATTAAATAGCACGGGAACAGTCGTCAGTAGTCAGTGGTCAGTAAATACAATCCGGATTCAGCACTATTCTTGCTCAATCGAAACAGTTGTATTGATTTTAACTCCATCACTTATTAATTTTCCAATATCCTCCTTTGTCCGAACCAATCCGTTCTACATATCTCAGTTCCTTAAGTTTTCCCAGATCACGTTTTATTGTTTTCTCACTTACCCGGGTTACTGCGGCAAGCTCTTTCGTTGACACAGAAGCATTCTTTTTAATTGCATCGAGTATAATTGTAACGCGCTTTTCTGGGACATTTTCTGGGACATTTATTTTCTTTCGATGCAATGTGAGTTGCAATCCGCCTGCATGTTCTTCTATATCCGGTTTTGGAAGACCTGCTTGAAGTAAGGCGCTGCTTATTTTTGAAATGCCACGCCCCCATGCTTCAATAAATCCTGCTCTGAAAAACACTTGTGCGATATTTTGATTTCGTGGCCTGGACGGATGTTTGCCTTTAAGCTGCCGGATACTTAAATTATCCGGTAGCATGCCCTCATTCCATAAAATTAAAATGCGCAAATCCATTTCAAAAATTCATCTCTCCACGATGATTTATATTCTATATTTTGCTGTTCTTGCAATCTGTTAACTATTTTAAATGCTACCGCTGCAATCAGGAGTGGCTTCCCAACCGATCCTTGGCTAACCTTATACGGTATCTACAAACGACTTTTCCACTTTATTAAATACCAACGTGCCTCTCCTACAACTTCGGAAATTTATTCTGAGGTGCTCTTACCATTTCAATGATTCTTGAATGAATAATGTCCCATGAAATATTCTCTTTTATATATTGAATGTCAATATCAAAATTAATATCCTCGAACCAATTCAATGATTTCAACGCCATCATGGAATTATTATGAGGATACTTAGCTTCAAAAAAATCAAGCATTTCCTGCAATGAGAAACATGATGATAGAAAAGCGATATCTACATAGTCTTTTAACCTGCTACCATTGCCCATGATCGCATTTAATTTCATCGCTGCGATGTCTTCCAAGCCTGCCATTCTTATTCCTTCCTCAGTTATTGCAGGATGCAACCACCGGTATTGGTGACTAATAATATCCACTTTTATATTCCGGATACTTCCCAAAAGGCTGTTTTTAAAACGATTGAGATTATTATAATCAAAAGCTTTTTGAAGAAAAAGAACCTTTTCTTCTACGTCAAATGGGGAGGAGGAAAAAAGATCAATGTCAATACTTCTGCGATGTCCTATTTGTAACGATAGTGCTGTGCCTCCCACTAAAATAAATTGCTCCAATTCCGGCTGATTGCAATTTGCTTTGTCAGTTCCAGAAGTTCTGGTTCAACTGTTTCCGTGTATAACATTTTAATTCATTCAAGGGGATATCGAAATAGGTATGTACAAAAGCAATATCCTTGATGTGCAGATATGAAAGGTTTTTTATTATTCGTGTCATCTCTTTTTTTCCATAGTGACTCTCAACCAGCCTGAATTCCTTATAGGTTCCTCTTTCAATTACGCGTTCCACTATAAGCAGCTGATGCTTATTCCAGTCTAGTTGTGAAAAATCAATATCCCAGAAAAGATGGGGGGAAAGGTTGGGGAGTAAATTCATTTTGAGTCTTCGGTGATCAGTAGTCTGTATTCAGTGAATACATTCAGGATTCATAAATATTCTTCCTCATTCCATAACCTTGTATTAGTAGAGGCTGGGCTTATTCCTGCCTAGCGAAGCGTTCCCTTGTACCCTGTATTAATTTTTAACTCCTTTCATATAACTATTATACGCCTCCAGGATTATCTTCTTTACTTCATTCCACTCCAATGGCTTCATCAATACCGGCATCAGATCTTGATCTGCATCATCAAAATATACGAGACTCTTTAAAACCAGGAACAATGCTCCGTCATGATATTTTTGCTCATACAAGCGAATCATCTCATCCAGGTTTAAGAATTGCAATAGGAGATGCAAATCATACAAATCCTTTTTTGTTCCTCTTCCGGTAATAGCCGCTAATTTCATTGCCGAGATATCCATTATATCAGCCATTCTCAGATTATCTTCTTCTATAAGCTTTCCAACCCAGGGATATGGATAATTTACAATATCCACCTTTATTCCATTGATCAAATAAATATGAATGTTTTTGGTATCCTGTATTTTTTTTACTTCTCCTAGTCCGTTCAATGTTTCATTTAATTCAAATATATCTGCATCAAGTTTTCCAAATAAATCAATATCTACCGATTTTCTGTGTCCGAATTGCAGTGAAAGTGAGGTTCCTCCAACCAACCGCAAATCCCTGAAAATATCAATGGATTGTAATGTCCTTAAAAGTTCCAGTGTGGGGGAATCAACTGTCTCGTAGTGTAGCATAGGAATTGCTCTCTTGGAATTCCGGAAAGTTGTGCAACAAATGCAAGAGCTCTTGGTTCCAAATCATGAAAAGTAAGTGCCTGTTTTGTGATCTCCTCCAATCCATAATATTCATGTATCAAAAGCCAGTCCGCCCATAAACCATACTCAAGGACTCTTTTAATGATAAATGCTTTTCTATTATCAATATCTTCTGACGTGGGTTTTATATCCCAGAATAAATGTTGTGAAAATTGATTTAAAGGATTCATTTTAATCACTAAAGTTGTATTCAATTGTCCATTCTCAATTATCAATTGTCAATTGCGTTCGGCGGGTTTTACATTCCAGAAAAACATTTAAACATTCAACCATTACTTTTTTAATGAATTTTCAGTTCCTTCCAAAATATCCCTGGCCATAAGTTTGATATCTGTGATTAATTTTTCTTTATTTACTTCTTCAATAAATAATACGTTGCTAATATGATTGAAATCGTCAAAATATTTAGAGAACCGTATATCTTCTACCCAATTGTCTTTTTGCTTTGCATGATCAATCATCTCGTTCCAGTTAAAGTTATATCTATAGCTCAAAAATAAAATATCGATAATGTCTTTCTCTAATTTACGGGGGATTGCACTTATTTTATTAGTTAAAATATTTTGCCAGCTATCTATCTTATTGTAAATAGCATTTGATTGTAATTCCCCTACCCTGTAAGGCACATCATTAATAAATTCTAATTTTAATTCTATATCATCATGGGTTACAAAGAATCTTTTGAAGTAATCCTGGTCAATCTGAATTTTAAAATTGTCATTGTAAATTGAGGTGAAGTATACTTTTATCCTCGCAATTTCCTTTTCAAAATCAGGATTGAAATTCATAAATAAATCCAAATCGTCACTATACCTATGATTCAAATATACCCTGCTTAGTGCCGTACCTCCCGTTAAGTAGAATGCGGAATTGATCGTTTGCAGATTATTCAAAACGATATCTTGCAAACGATATAACTTATTGTAAAATTCCGGAGGAGCGATTAGTGGTTAGTGGTTAGAATACAAAGGAAATGGCAATAGGCGGTAATTACATTCCGGATTTATCCATTCTCTGGCCCGGTCGGCATTTTTGTAGTGGTTTTCATGATACATTAATCATTTGCACTCAGAACTCGCTTCACAAAGCGATAATCCTCCCTTAGTGGCCGTGGAAACAAACCCTGAATTATTTCATCGTCTAATACCTCTGTTTTCAATCTATCCATGCTAAACATCTGCCTTATATTTCGCCAATAATTAAAATTAATTATTTTTATATAAATTTCATGAGCTAGATTATCTTCCTCAGAAGTTCTTTGTGCCTTTCTTTTTTTAATCGCCTCCAGGTAAATTTCGGGCGGACGCTGCGTATCCCAAAGCAATGGTTTTATTATCGCGATCATCGCTTCATCTTCTATCAATATATCTTTTTGTTCCAGCTTTATAATTATTTAATCAGGATTTATTGTATTCAATTATCAATTGTCCATACCATTCTAAACTTTTCTGCAAGCCTTGTGCTACGCTTATCCTAGGGCTATAATTGAGGTATCGTTTTGCCTTCGAAATATCGGCAAGGCTTTGAAGTATATCCCCTTGTCTAGGCGTGCCATAAATTGCATCGGCTTCGCAGCCGGTGATTTTTTTAATGGCTTCCCATATTTGGGTAAGCGTGGTTGTTTCCCCGCAGGCTATATTATAAACTTTGCCGAATGCTTCCGCGTTGGTTGTGGTGAGAGCCCCGATATTAATGTCCACCACATTTTCAATATAGGTGAAATCCCGGGTGATGGATCCATCACCGAAGATGGTGGGTGAGGTATTGGATAAAGCCGCCTTGAAAAACAGCGGGATCACTGCGGCATAGGCGCCTTCAGGGTCTTGCTTTGGGCCGAAGACATTGAAATACCTTAAGCCGATGGTTTGCATCCCATAGGTTTTATGAAAAACATTGGCGTATAATTCGTTCGTCTTTTTGGTGACGGCATAGGGTGATAGCGGCTTGCCGAGATGGGCTTCGGTCTTGGGCGAATAATCCGCATCGCCATAAACAGAAGATGATGACGCATATACAAAACGCCGTATCCCTGCCTGCCTGGCGGCTTCCAGCATATTGAAAAAACCGTCGACATTCACCTGGTGCGAGGCATAAGGGTTATTGATGCTACGGGGAACGGAGCCCAGGGCGGCCTGGTGACAAACGACGTCGACATCGGCGCAGGCCATTTTACAATCCTCGGTATTGGTGATATCGCCGTGGATAAAATTGAATTTGGGATGATGGAAAAAGGACTGGATATTTTTCTCGAATCCTGTGCTCAAATTATCGAAGACGGTAACACGGCTTACTTCCTGCTTCTGTAATAAGGCTTCGGTGATATTTGATCCGATAAATCCGGCACCCCCGGTAATAAGTATTTTCAAGGTTTACAAAGCTTCGCCAGGTCGGTCACATGCCCGATTTACGAAGGTTTTATTAGAAGCGCGAAAGTACCATTTTTACACGAATTTTGGTAGAAGTAGTCCACTTTTGGATGTTAATAAATGACTATTCGGGTTATTTCCGAATTTGATGTGTTCGGTGTTAACGCTTTGATTTATCAGTGCATTTGTATTATCTTCCGATAGAGCCTGTCCCGCCTCAGCGGGAAAGAATTCGTGGGTAGATTAATAGAGAGTTTGCCTTTCCTTCCTTGGCAGTAGAAGTAATCAGTGCAGCTGCATTATCTTCCGATAGAGCCTGTCCCGCCCTCAGCGGGAAAGAATTCGTGGGTAGATAAATAGAGAGGTTGCCTTTCCTTCCATCGGAAGGTTTTGTGCGAATGGGTTCATTCCAATTCCTTTGAATATATACGATTCATCTCATTTTGAAACCAAATTCTTATAATAATTCAAAGGTGCTATTCTCCTTGCTTTCAGGGCACAAAACCTTCCCATGGAAGGTATGACCGCCCATCCCCATTTCTACCTACGAATTCTTCCCAAGGAAGAAGAATACAAGTTCTTCGATTCAATTAACTGTTTCTTCATCAAATCAAATTCCGAAAGCACCATTCTGAGATGACTCTGAAAATAATTCCGTACGACAAGGGGTGGCCGATTATAAAATGAAATTCAAGATACGCCGGAAGCAAGGCCAGGCGCTATTGAGCCCGGCTACTCCGGAGCAGAAATTCCTCTGTCGCTTAGGAAATTGTAAAAATTAATACATGTTGGAATAATTTTCTTTCATTGTCGTTCTATTGTTTTATTATTGAATACGGAATACAATGTTGTTTATTTAAGATTAGGACGCTACGCGGTTGGTTTTAACACAGAGGACACGGAGTTAAAAATACACACAGAGGACACGGAGTTAAAAATACATCCCGCCACTTCGGACGGGAAGAGCACAGAGAAATGCAGGTGCATAAATCTATAATTGTTTTCCTCTGCGCCCTCTGCCTGTATTTAATCTATGTGCTCTCTGTGTTAAAATGCATTTCTTTCCGCGAAGCGGAAACCTGAACCGATTTTACATTAATAATTGCTTAAAAAACGACATTGATACGGAATATATAAATGCAAATGCGAAAATTAGTTTTACTGTTTTTATTCAGCCCCTTCCTCTGCCTTGCGCAGCTTGGCGGCAGGGGCGTATATAAATTCCTGAACACCGCACCCAACGCCCGCAGCGCAGCCTATGGCGGAACGAGCATGGTTACCTGGGCCAACGACCTGAACGTGGCTTTCCAGAATCCTGCCCTACTACAGGCTTCCATGAATAAGCAGGCTACGATAAATTATATCCATTTCCCGGCTGGTATCGCCGCAGGCTCCGCAGCTTATGCCATGGACAAAGACAGCCTGGGCACTTTCCTTTTTGGTATCCAGTATTATAAATACGGCTTATTCACCCTGGCCGATGAAACGGGTGAGAAGCAAGGCAGCTTCAGGGCTGAGGATTATAATTTCCAAGCGGGCTATTGCAGGCATTACACGCATTGGAATTTCGGCGCCAATCTCAAATTTATTTATAGCACCATCGAGTCCTATAATTCTTTTGGACTGGCTACTGATATCGGAGCTACCTACCATTATTCGGATACGTCGCGGTTTGTGGCTTCCTTCCTGGTTCGTAATATCGGATTCCAGCTGAATACTTATGCCGGTAAACGGGAGGCTTTGCCCCTGCAGATCCAGATAGGACTCAGCAAGCAGCTGGCGCATATGCCTTTCCGTTATTTTTTGGTTTTCAATAATTTGCAGCAACCGGATATTTCTTATGTGGATTCTAATGCTTCAGGCGCAAAAATTGACCTCACAACACAGGAACCGGTGATCAAACACCCGAATATCGCCGACAAAGTCATGCGGCATATTGTATTTGGGGGTGAATTTCTTTTCACTAAAAATTTCAATCTCCGCTTTGGATATAATTACCAGCATCGTAAAGAACTGGTTCTCGATTCTAAGAAAGGTCTGGCGGGCTTCTCCTGGGGGGTCGGGATCAAAGTGAGTAAATTACAGTTCAGCTATGGCGGCGCCTGCTATATACCGGGGGTGTATAGTAGTAATTTCAGCATCGTGAGCCGGTTGTCGCGAAACGCGAAATGAAAGAATGAAAGAGTGAAGGAAGTCGCGAAACGCGAAATGAAAGAATGAAAGAGTGAAGGAATTAAGGAATGAATGCAAAATACAGATGAAAGAATAGCGAAGCGAACGAATGATGTTAATCTTATTCTGACGCTTACTTTTTTGATCAGTCTCTATTTCTTAGTTAACGGTAATTGACCCTGATAAGGGTCAAACAATAATAGCCCCGGGTGAAACCCCGGGAAAGAGGTTGGTGGTGGATCACACACCCCCCAAAGTTGAACATTTTTGATCAATCTCTATTTCTTAGTTAACGGTAATTGACCCTGATAAGGGTCAAACAATAATAGCCCCGGGTGAAACCCCGGGAAAGAGGTTGGTGGTGGATCACACCCCCCCCCAAGGTTGAACATTTTTGATTACTCTCTATTTCTTAGTTAACGGTAATTGACCCTGATAGGGGTCAAACAATAATAGCCCCGGGTGAAGCCCGGGGAAAGAGGTTGAGGGTGGGTTACAACCCGAGGGGGTTGAACATTTCAGTCCATAAATTCAACCCTTATCGGGGTTATACAGACCGTCTTCACATACCCTGGCCTTATCTCGGCTAAGCCGGAAATATTTTTAGTTGACCCTTTCTCGAAATATGAACCGAGCCTATGGCTCTAGGTAATCAGGAGTCATCTCTTTATCCACGGACTGAAGTCCATGGTTACAAGATGATCCGAGCCTACGGCTCTTTATCGATTACATTCCCTTGTATCCATATTCAACCTAATACTGTCGTGAAAAGGAATATTTTCCGGGCTATGCCTAAAAAAACCTAAAACCAATCAAACTGTAAGATCGAGTACAAGCTGATACAAGTAATTTCTGAGAGATTTTTGTATTCATTCCTTCACTACTTCACTCCTTCGCTTCGCTATTCCTTCATTTGCAATTTGAATTCATTCTTTCCTTCTTTAATTCTTTAATTACTTAATTCTTTCATTATTGTATTATATCTTCGCGCTCCGATAATGAAAATTCTTTCCAAACTCCCTGCATTATTGGTTCTGGCCGATGGCACCGTATTTAAAGGCAGCGCAATAGGTAAAATAGGCACTACCACAGGCGAATTATGCTTCAACACCGGCTTAACCGGATACCAGGAAGTATTCACCGATCCCAGCTATTATAAGCAGATCATCATCTCAACCAATGTGCATATCGGCAATTACGGCACGAAGGCGCAGGACGTGGAAAGCGATAGCATAAAAATCGCCGGACTCATTTGCAAAAGTTTCTCCGAGGTTTTTAGCAGGCACAATACCACCGTCTCGCTCCAGGATTATTTTATTGAGAATAACCTTACCGGCATCGCAGATATTGATACCCGCGAGCTCGTGCGTTATATACGCGATAAAGGCACGATGAATGCCATCATCTCTTCGGAGATCCTGGATATTGAAACGCTTCAGAAACAATTGGCTACGGTACCTTCCATGGAAGGGCTGGAATTAAGCTCGCAAGTGAGCACGGCTACAGCTTTTACCGAGGGAGATGAGAATGCAAGGTACCGCGTGGCCCTGCTTGATTACGGGGTGAAGAAAAATATTGTCCGCTGCCTGTTGGAGCGCGGCTGTTATGTGAAAATATTTCCGGCGAAAACATCCGTGCAGCAGATGATGGAATTTAATCCCGATGGCTTCATGCTCAGCAATGGTCCAGGCGATCCTGCTTCCATGGATTATGCTATCGCCACAGTTAAAGAGTTATTGATGCTCGACAAGCCCCTGTTTGGCATATGCCTTGGCCACCAGCTCCTGGCCCTGGCCTGTGATATCAATACCCATAAGATGCATTGCGGCCACCGCGGCATGAACCATCCCATCATCAACCTGCTTACAGGGCATAGCGAAATCACCAGTCAGAATCATGGTTTCAGCGTGGTGACGGAGGAGGTGAAGAACTCGGATAAGGTAAGCATCACCCACCTTAACCTTAATGATAATACCGTGGAGGGCATCAGGGTGAAAAATAAAAAAGCATTCAGTGTGCAATACCATCCCGAATCCTTCCCCGGTCCGCATGATAGCCGCTACCTCTTCGACGAATTCGTATCGATGATGTTGTGAATGGAGTACAATGCTCGAAACTAAAAAAACATTTTCGTTCATAAGTGCAAATCGGAGATTTGCTAACGACAGGTCGAGTCAGAGACTACGCCCAACTGCGCCCATCTGCGACGACGCCCAACTGCGCCCAACTGCGACATCCCATCTGCGACGACGGCCAACACCTAGATTTAGTCTTTTGTAATCAGCAATTTTCTTATTTCCTCCGGATGGCTGTTATTGGAACCGGAAAGATGCAGATAATAAATGCCGGCGGCAAATGATTCGGTATTGATAATTAAATTTTTTATGGCATTGACTTTTTCACTGTAAACCAATTTCCCATTTGCATCCATAAGCCTTAGACTAAAATTATCAGTCGTCGGCAGTTCAATCATAAGCTGTTTGCTTGCCGGATTGGGATAAATCTTAAACTCTTTAACGTTTATTTTTTCTTCAATGAAGCGCCTGGCAATTTCATCCGGGCTTAATACCTGTGGTATTATTTGCAGCTCCCCCAGCTCTCCGCTGAATGGCTTCCAATAGCTGTCCATGCTGCATCCGAGGCGCAATGGATTCCTGCTGAAAATAAAATAAGGCGCCTTGGATTCTGTCTTCAACTGCCCGTCTATAAATAATTTTAAGGATACATTATTTTCGTAAGTAATCACTATCGCATGGGGCCCGGTGCCAGCGAGGTATTCCGACTTAATCGTAAGCGTTTCCTTATTGGTATTATTTTTTATTTGTAATGCGATGCGCCCGCTGTCTTCAAATAAATTTATTCCTGAATACGAACCGATGGCCTCCGTCTTGCTCAGGATGCTTTGTCCGGCGCCGGTGCTGGCTCTTTTTATATTCAAGGTGAAACACCAGCTGCCTTTTTCTGATTCTAAGTCAGCAGCGCCAGGAAGCTCAGCATAACTTTGGGTATTGCCTTCAAACACAAGCAGGCCCTGGTGAAGCGCTACATGGTGTAGTTTGAGGCTATCGGTATTTATTCCGTTAAGATTGTTTTGCGGATAGGCAAAAAACCCAAAGCAAAGGAGAAGTAATGTAGCGTTAAAATGTTTCATTGCTTGATAAATTTACCGGCATAAAAGCCATTCAGTTTTAAATAATAAAATCCTGCATTCAAGGCAGAGATATCCAGGCTTTTCGTTAAAATTTCTTTTTTCAGAATGCATGTCCCGGATGCATTATAGATTTCCGCTAGTAAAGAATTCTTAAATTCGATATTGAGGAGCAGCACTTCCTGTGCCAGGGTGTTTATAATGATAGGGTCTTCGTTTATTCCGGAATTGATGATCCCCCTTCCGGCCGATATTTTTTGGAGGATGGTATCTGCCATCACGGCATTGGGTATACCATATCCATACAGAGTATCGGGGTTATTGAACCTGTCGGCGCTGCGTTTCACGGCATTAATTAATTCGATATTGGTGATGAATTTATGCTTTTGCATCAGGCAGGCGCAAAGGCCCGCTATCAGTGGCGATGAGAAAGAGGTGCC
>JBBRJE010000054.1:0-12275 GCA_038219845.1 Bacteroidia bacterium | reverse complement strand
GCCGCTTCCGGACTGCGCGATTTATTCATCGATGAATTGAAAGATATTTACTGGGCAGAAAAAGCAATCGTGAAATCATTACCTAAGATGATTCGTAATGCCAGCACCCCGGATCTAAAGGAAGCGTTACAAAATCATCTGCAGGAAACCGAAGGACAGGTGGAACGCGTGGAGCAGGTATTCGCATCTATCGACGAGAAAGTGCAGGCTAAAAAATGTGAGGCCATGGCCGGACTACTTAAGGAAGGCGAAGAGATCATGAAGGATACAGAAGCAGGGATCGTGAGAGATGCCGGGATTATTTCTGCTGCACAAAAAATTGAGCATTATGAGATCGCATCTTATGGGACGCTTCGCGCCTTTGCAAAAACACTTGGGATGAATGAGGCAGTAAGCTTACTGGAAAGCATTCTCGAAGAAGAAAAAGGAGCCGATACGAAACTTACAGAGATCGCAGAAAGCACAATTAATATGGAAGCAGCGCGGGCAGAAGGAGATGGTAACGAGAAAGGCGTAAGCCAAAGCAAGGCCAAGGCAGGACGATAAACAAGGCCCCATTATCACTCTTTTCACATAAAACAAATTTCAATTATTCATAAATATTTAAACCCTTTAATTATTGTAATCATGTCAACAGGAAAATTATTATTAGGTGTAGTGGCAGGCGTGGCCGCCGGTGCACTGGTGGGCATTCTATTCGCCCCCGACAAAGGATCTGAAACCCGCAGGAAGATCTCAAAGAAAGGCGCTGACTATGCTGCCGATTTAAAAAACAGCTTCAGTGATCTGGTAGATGGAATGAGCAGCAAATTTGATGATGCTAAAGAGGAAGCTTCCAACCTCGCCGACCAGGGAAAAGCTATCCTTGATCATAGCAAAAACAGAGCAAATGATTTTAAGCGGGACGTAAAGACCCCGGCGATGTAAATTCGATATTATGAATTAAATTTTGGTGAATATTTAAATGCGTTAGTCATGGAAAATAAAGCAAATATGGTGGAGTCGCTCATCCAAAGTATCGAAGAATACGGTAAGACAAGTTTAAACATATATAAATTAAAAGCAATCGACCGGTCTTCAGAGGTGGTGTCCCACCTGGTCTCGTATATTGTAATTATAATTTGTGTTTTAATTGTAACTGTAATCTTAAATATAGCACTCGCCCTTTGGCTTGGACAGTTTCTGGGAGAAACCTATTACGGGTTCCTTTGCGTCGCGGCCCTTAATGCCTTAATAGGAATAATTATTTACGGGTTTCGCGATTCCATATTAATAAAACCATTCACCAATTCATTCATAAAAAAAATGCATAATTAATTTATTCGTCATGCAAAAAATCAATTCCACCACAACGCTTAAAGAAGCGATCCTCTTACTGGAGATAAAGCAATTGGAAGAGGCACAAAAGGTAAAAGAGGAATTCCATCTTTTATACGAGAGCCTTCGACCAATCAACCTGATTAAAGATACTTTCAATAAGGCCATTGCCATACCGGAGCTTAAAGGAAATGTGTTAAATTTAACCCTTGGGCACGCCACCGGATTTTTGAGCAAAAAATTATTTGTAAGAGGATCAGGGAATCCGATTAAGAGAATGCTGGGGGCGGCTTTACAATTTGGGGTTAGCAATTATATCTCAAAGCATCCTGAAGGGATGAAGACCGCTGTTATGAATGGTGTTCAGAATATCATTCATAAAATCAAGGACCGGAATTCACAAAAACACACGCAGGATAAATTATATTATGATATAGAATAATAAATATTTGCATCATGGGCCTAAGTTGCTCCAGAGCTGTGAAGATTTATATATTCTTATATTGGAAACGTGACCGGAATACAATCCGGGTAACAAGGGCGTTGATATTTTAAATATTTTTAAATACGCTTTGGCGGATTAAGGATATTGAATATCGATGCTCTTTTTTAGTTGAACAAAAATAAAAATAAACTGAAGGAATGGCGGCTACATAATCGAGTCTGAAAGGGATTAAAAATAAAAGGTATAGATTAATTAAAAACAATTTCTAAAAAAAAAGTATCTCCATGAAAAAGCTGAAAGTATTTTCACTTAAATATTTTAGTATGCTGAAGGACACATTTACCGCGTTCAGTGATGATAACGGTATAAAGCTCAGCGCCTCTTTAAGCTATTACACGATCTTTTCACTGCCCCCGCTATTGATCATCATAATTTCTATCTGTGGTTTTTTCTTTGGTGCGGATGCTATTCGCGGACAAATCTTTGGACAGATCAAAGGCTTTGTAGGGAATGATTCTGCCATCCAGATTCAGGATATGATCCGGAATGTGAAATTATCGAACGGTGGCCTGGCTGCCACCATCCTGGGTGTGGTAACCCTCTTGCTCGGTGCCTCCGGAGTATTCGCCGAAATACAGGATTCTATTAATTTAATCTGGGGCTTAAAAGCCAAGCCTAAAAAAGGATTGATCCGTTATATCGTCAACAGGTTGCTTTCCTTTTCCATGATCGGCACCATGGGATTTTTATTGCTTGTGAGCCTGGTGGTAAGCGCAGCCCTGGAGGTGATGAATAACAGACTCGCACATTTCTTTCCTCAGATTACGGTCTACCTTTTTTATATCTTGAATATTGTGGTGGTCTTTGCAATTATCACTTTGCTTTTTTCATTTATCTTTAAAACATTACCCGATGCCAAGCTGGCATGGAAAGATTCATTGCGTGGTGCGTCATTTACGTCTATTCTTTTTATGATAGGCAAGCTGGTGATCAGCGTATACCTTAGTAAATCAACCGTGGCCTCCGCCTATGGCGCCGCGGGCTCGGTGATCCTTATCCTGGTTTGGGTTTACTATTCTGCAATCATACTTTATTTTGGTGCAGAATTTACCAAGGTTTCGGCCCTGTCGCGGGGTAGAAAGATAATACCCAATTCTTATTCTGTGATTCTCAAAACACGAGAAGTGGAAATTGATCCTCCTGCTAAGGAACGGGACAGTAAAGCTTAAATGATAGGCACTAAACAGACTGAGCTGATACAATATTGAAACACTTTAACAGTTATCGGAATTGAATGGGAAGTGCTAGAAATATCCAAACAAATAAAATGAAGACTGATAAATTTTAACACGAAACCTTCCCTGAGGAATTGGCACAAAACGTTCATACAGAACGTGAATACAGAGGCATCGCTATTCTACCCACAAGTTGTTCCTCTGGAACAAAATAAAGCACATCTCCAAATGCAAATAATAATATCCTATGCATTAAATTATTTGATGTTGAAACATTATTTCCATAATTGATTTACCAGGGGTAATAATGTATTTAGTTCCGTTAGAGCCTGTCCCGCTAAACGGGAAACATCATGTGGGTAGAATAAACCATATCGTTGAATTACGTTCCATCGGGATAGTGGGAAATTATGCATGTGAAATTATTGAAGAAATCCACGCGCTACCTTATTAGCTCTTCGAATTATTATCCACGATGCCAGGAATGACGCTAAATTTGAATTGACCCTTTAGGGTCCTATGTTTATAGCCCAAAATCAGAAATGATGGTAACGACCCGGAAAGGATCGAATAATTAAAAAAATTTGAAATTGAATTCAAGGGTTTATATTTATTTGAATGGATAAGATGAAACAAACAGAACGTGAATACAGAGGTATTGATATTCTAACCACTAATTCTTCCTCTGGAAGAGAATACAGTTATATCCATTCCATTAACTAAGGAAGGAATGACGGACGCGCGATTATTCTACCCACGAATTCCTACGGAAGAGAATACAGTTATATCCATTCAATTAACTGTTTCATCAGCACATTCAAATTCTGAATAATCCAATCAAGGCTTATTTTATAAAATAATTATGTAATGTTTTTCAAAAGATGTGTAATGCCGCCTTCTTAAAAGATAACCATTTTTGTACGGAATTTATATAACGCTGTAAATATAAGAAATGCAGGATTCGGAGAATGATTTTATATGTGGCGTGAGAAAAACGGAGTTATATTATTATAATATTTTTATTGACTAAACCATTTAATATAAAAAATCATGACACAAAATCCGGGAGATGAAACGATTCAAAAGAATCCGCTTAACCAAAGTAAAACAGAGAATCAGGACAAAGAAAAAATAGGGAAAAAACCTAATGGCAAAGATGAGGATGATATCGAGTACAAGCCTGCAAAACACCCGCATGAATATATTAATCCTTCAGCAGAAGAGGGAGAAGATCGGAGCAATTTACAAGATATTGAGGGAAGCTGGGATAAGAAAAACGAGATAAGCTATCCTGACGAACAAAGAAAGGATACCGTTTCAGAAAAGAACAAATTTGAATTATAATAAATAAATTATCGGGAGGAGAATATTCTCCTTCCGATAATTATTTATAAAATAAACATTAACCTTAAAAAATTAATTACCATGAGCAATTTACTTTATGTTATCGCATTAATTCTTATTATCGGATGGGCCATAGGAGTATTTGGCTATGCCATAGGAGGTTTGATTCATATTCTTTTGGTGCTTGCAATAGTATCAATTCTAATAAGAATAATCCAGGGTAAACGACCAGTATAAATATCATTAAATCACAATTTTTAAAAATAAATAAACAATGGCTTCAGGAAAATTTTTAGTAGGGGTGCTGGCAGGTGTAACCGCCGGAGCATTCGCAGCGCTGCTGTTCACCACAGAGGAAGGCGCAAAAATTCGTAAATCGGCAAGAAGGAAAGGTATGGATTATGCCGAGGATTTAAAATGCAGCTTCGATGAATTTATCGATTCAGTAAGCGATAAATATGAAGGTGTTAAACGCGACACAATTAATAAAGCAAAATCGTCATGGGAAAGACGCTGATTCAGATGAAAACCAATTCCAAGGTGATCGACTTCGTGGCTTTCGTACATTTACAAAAGCTGATCAAGAGGAGACGCATGCAACGGGTTTTGAATTACCTGGGTAAGAGCCGTAACGTATGGAATTAACGGCCTAGGCTATCCATCATAAATGGCTTAATGCAATTAGGCAATCCTGGAAGTGTACAATAATTAATGAACCTGAAATACCTTAAAGTTTTTGGGGCAATCAACAGTACGGTCTCAATAAAATTTAACGTTTTCGACAGCATTTCACATGCTACCAATATAAATCATCGAAATTAATTTCCATCTTCAAGAAACAAATAGAGATATAAATTAAATTACTCTTTTAACTAATGACTTCGAAAAAGCGTAAATGGAAAATGACAAGGACTCGGAAGATTCTCCTTGTTGTGGTTACTGTGCTTCTTATTTTCAGGATGCTGCTGCCCTATATTGTATTGAACTATGTAAATAAAAAGCTGGCCAACCTGACGGATTATTATGGGCATGTGAGAGATATCGATATCTCGCTTTACAGGGGTGCCTATATAATCAATGATATCCTTCTTGAGAAGAGAGAAAGTAAAGACAGCCTGCCATTTTTCCAATCTTCTGCAATTGATTTGTCGGTACAATGGAAAGCAATATTTAATGGCAAGGTGGTAGGAGAAATTTATGTGAAAGAGCCCATACTTAATTTTGTAAAGGGCAAGCATAAAGATGAAGATATGAAGCAAGATACCTCTGATTTCAAAGATCTGATCAAAGCCTTACTGCCACTGACGATTAACCATTTCGAGATTGATAACGGCCAGGTTCATTATCTTGATCCATCTGCTTCCCCGAGGGTGGATGTGGCCATGAAAGAGCTGTATGTATACGCCAATAACCTGAGCAATGTAACGGATAAGTCAAAGCCTCTTCCATCTAATATCTCTGCCAACGGGAAGGCTTATGCAGGATCATTTAATTTGAATGCCGACTTCGATGGGTTAAATAAGGTACCTACGTTCGATCTTAATGCAGAAGTGAAGGATGTGAATCTGGTAGAGCTCAACGGTTTTTTACAAGCATACGGAAATTTCGAGGTTAAAAAAGGCAGCTTTGGTCTATATTCTGAATTTGCTGCCAAAGAAGGGAATTTCGGGGGCTATGTGAAGCCTATCCTTAAAGATATGAGTATCGTGAAGGGCACAGGTGATCTCAAACAAATGATTTGGGAAGCTATTGTAGCCGGTGGAGCCTCCATTCTTACCAACCATAATACGGATGAGCTTGCCACCAAAGTTCCGATCAGCGGTAAATTCAACGACCCTTCTATCAATATATGGAAAGCTATCAGCTTGGTTCTGAGAAACGCTTTCATCCATGCCCTGAAACCCTCCATTGATAATACCATCAGCATCAACCAGCTGGAGGATGAGAAAAAGAAAACCTTCCTTGAGAAAATTTTTGGGGATGGTAAGAAAAAGAAGAAGGATGTGAAGTCATCCAAAGATACAAACAAGAAATAATTTTTATACCGGCAGCGGGAATATGATTGCCAATTCATTCATCAGGCCGGTTTTAAATTTTTATTTCACCAGGTTGAAGTTAGATGTATTCTCTTTTGTATACACACCTTTGGTAGTAAAGCCATTCTTGGTCTTCATTAGTTTCTCCTGGTATTTAAACAGATATTTCGTGCGCGGATCTTCCGCATAAATGATAATATAATCGGCCCGCGTATTCTCGATGGTGAAATCCATAATTTTCCGGTTACCCTGGAATAGTGATAGTTTTGTATCTTTCAATTCATCCTTCGGTATCTTTACCATGGCATGCTCCCAATTGCTTTTATAGGATTTATCAATCGACGAGTCCTGGTATTCTATCTTAAAAAATTCCTGGGCATTGTCACGGCTATACCATTGAATATATAAGGTGTCGGAGAATGATTTATTATTCCGGGTGATGATCTTCGTATAGGTATTCACCTTGGAAAAAGTAAGTTCGATAGATGATTTGCCTTCTTTAAAAATCCCCCATCCATAAAATACCTGACCGTCGTTGGTGGCGGTACGTTGGGTGAAAGTGCCGGTTTTGGCACCGGGGTGGCTGCGCACGAGATCATAACAATTGGAGTAGAGCACGGCATTTTCCTGGCAATAACGGCTCGTGTCCTGTGCCGGTGATAAATTATTATAGAAGGTAAAAACGAGGAATGATATTCCGAAAATAAAGTAGTAGGCAGGTTTCATGTAATTGAATAAAAAGTAAAAATAATAAAAAAAGCAATAGCATTATTTATTCATCGCTCCATACCCTTGTTCCTTCACTGCAGTTCGTGCATATCTCGATCTCTGACCGCGACTTAAGCAGGGCATTACGAAAATTGGTATAGGCCCTGTTTCTCCATACCTCTTTAAATCCTTTCTGATCCATGCTTCCCAGATTATGCTGCGCATCTTTATCAAAACAGCAAGGCACCACGCTGCCGTCCCAGGTAATCACAGCCCCACTCCAGAGGCGCCAGCACTGGTTGAGCATTTTATTTTTCAGGCTGAATTTACCGATACTGTTTTTCTTGTACCTGCTGTATTTTTCCTGTATAGGGAGCAGCTTATTCCCATGCTCATAATCGTATACCTGTGCGGTTTTCAATCCTACTTCGTCGACGCCAATTTCTTTGGCCAGATCATAAAGTTCAGGTATCTGAAATTCATTTGTGCTAAATACCACCATCTGGAAAATAAGATGGGGCGTGGCGCTTTTCAGCTTTTTTTTCCATTTCACAATATTACGGGCACCCTCCAGCACTTTTTCCAACGAGCCCCCGATACGGTATTTTTCATACGTTTCCTGGGTGGTGCCATCAATGGAAATGATGAGCCGGTCCAGGCCGCATTCCACTGTTTTCTTCGCGATCTCGTCGGTTAAATAATGGGCATTGGTAGAGGTTGCGGTATAGAGTTTTTTGTTGCTTGCATAATCTACATAGTCGAAGAATTTTTTATTAAGGTAGGGCTCTCCCTGGAAATATAAAATTAGATAGGTGGTATGAGGGGAGAGTTCGTCGATGGCTTTTATAAAAATATCATCACCCAGCATGCCGGTTGGCCGCGAGAAGGAGCGCAGGCCGCTGGGGCATTCGGGGCAGCGCAGGTTACAGCTTGTGGTGGGCTCAATGCTGATGCTGATGGGCATTCCCCAATGTATGGGTTTGCGTAAGGCACGCGCAATATAATAGCTGCTCCATACTTTGGCGGCATTCACAGTACGTTTAAAAGTGAGCTTGCTTAAAAAATTTAATCCATCGGAAACGTTGCGATTCATGGGAATGCGAAGATACATTCTTCCCATGGCTCAGCATGATAAAAAAATGTATCGATGAGGTATTGTATTGGCACCAGATATTGCGAAACGCAGGCCAGAAGTGATGGACTTATTTTGAATCGTTCTGAGACGCGATGAATGGCGTACTTACCAGGGCATCGATATTGTTGGAGGGGATGACGATACCTAAAACACCGGCGCCTTCTGCACAGAGGCGGTCGCGCTCATGGTCACCCACCATCAGGCTTTCGTTGATATTTATATTGAATCGTGCGATCGCCTTTTCCACCATCAGCGATTTTGGTTTGCGGCATAAGCAATTGCTTATCTCGCTGTGGTGCGGACAGCAATAAATTTCATCGAAATGAATCCCATATGCGGCATATTCCTTAACCATCCTTTCATTCATTGCATTCACTGATTCCGGAGAAAGAATTCCTTTGGCGATCACGCCCTGGTTGGTGATGACGATAAGCATATAACCATCGTCCTGTCTCTGTTTCAGCCAGGGGATTAATTCTTTATTGATCTCAAAATCTTCCATGCTCGTGATATATCTGCCCAGCTCTTTATTCAATATGCCATCGCGGTCTAAAAATATAGCGCGCGATTTTTTATTGGTGCATTCATAGGATGTAAAACTATAGCTGAACTTGTTTTTTTCGTCGGGAAGAAATTCCTCATTTTTTGTTTTACTGAAACGGGCCGGGTCGATGGGAGGGAAAAACACATCGGCGCTAAAGTTCTGATGCACATAGGTGATATCCAGCATATCAGCATAGTCGAGGGATTGCCTGAATATTTGTTCGCCGCCGATGATGAAACAATGGGTTTCATTTAATTTCCTCGCGGCTAAAAAGGCCTGTTTTAAATTGCCTGTCACCAATGCGCCTTCAATCGTTTTAGATGTATCGCGGCTTATAATAATATTGGTGCGGTTGGGGAGGGGTTTGCCGATGCTATCAAAAGTTTTGCGTCCCATGATTATACAATGGCCTGAGGTGGTGTTCTTGAATCGCTTCAGGTCGGCGGGCAGGTGCCATAGCAGCTTATTATCTTTCCCCAATTCATTATTGGCGCCTATGGCAGCGATTAGCGTAACTTTCACGGTACAAAGATAAAAGGCATTTCCGAATTAATGTTCTGCCGGGGATTATTAGTTTTCGGTGGCTATGGCGGGATAAACGCTGAAGCCTTGGAAAAGTTTTGACGCCATGCTACGCGCTTGATTTATCGTGAGACATACCTATACATGATGGATTCCGGAATTCCAATTAAATGCTTCAACTCTGCTTTCAAATTCTTATTTTCGCGCTTCCATTGGCCGCTATAGTTTAACAGGACAAAACGAGAGTTTCCTAAACTTTTGATCGGGGTTCGAGTCCCTGTGGTGGCACTAGAGGAGACAAGCCGATTCCAAGGTCGGTTTGTCTTTTTTTTATTCCTCCAGAAATCTTCGCATATGAAAATTAATTATAATTAGATTTGTTAAAATAAAATCATGGACCTGGAATACAAAATAAAAGCAAACGTCACATTCCAAACTCCTTTGCCTCTTTGTTCTTTTAAGTTTCGGTTAATCAGTGGCGAATTCTTTACCCACGCCCTAATCCATACGTTGGGAATCGGGGGGATTTCGAAAGTATTGAGGATTATAGCTGAATTTGATGTTTATGGACTCGCTGTCCATTGTGATTTTTGTGGTTATTTGTTCCACGATGTCCCGTTTTTCTTCTTGAGTAAGGGATTTCCATCTGCTGTATAGATCCCGGGCTTCGTCCAGGACTTCTCCACTATGGATTGATTCCGTCTTAAGGAAGTCAATCTCTCCCATTATCCTGGGGATAGAGTCTTCCAGTTGCTGCCGCTGCTCATCAAGTGGGGTGTAGTACTTCCTAAAGCCCACTGCGGGTATTTCTCCTTGCAAATGGAGGCTCATGATCTTGTCCATCTCAGCGTGAACCTTCTTGTGTTCAGATTGCAAAATATCAAGTTCTTTTTCTTTGTCAGCAATTTTTCCATCAGCCAGAGATTGGAAATCATTTAAATGAGCATCAGTTAAGAGAAAACTTTTTAGATTTTCATAATAGATTTCTTCCAAATCCTGAGTTTCAATTTGAGATTTTTCACACGCTTTGCATTTATACTTTTTGCTTTTTGATGGCACATGCATTTTTGATCCACATTCGCAAAAGAGAATTCCAGTAAAAAGATGCGAAACGATTTTTGTTGGTTTGGCGTGAGGAATTCTTTGAGAGAAATACAGCGCATTAGAAGCATCCCAAAGCTCAGTAGAAAGAATCGGAGGGCATTCTAGGAAAATCCATTCATTTTCGGGTTTCATCTTCCAATTGCGGGTGGGGCTATCATTATAAGTATGATTAGCCCTCCGGATACCTTTTGCAGCAGTGTCTTGGAGAAGTCTTGAAATAGTTGTATCACTCCATTTTGCGCCTGACCTTGTTCGATATCCCAAATCATTTAAGTGTTTTGCCACGGTTACCATCCTTTTGTATTTGAGAAATAGTTCATGAAGGAGTTTCCGAACGGGAGCCTCCTTTTCATCAATCATAAAGGTGTCACCTTCCCATTTATATCCGTATGGAGGTTGCCCGCCAATACGCCTTCCTAAACGGGCCCTTACCGGCACCGATGCTTTTACCCGATCTGCAATTTCAGATCTCTCCCATTCGGAAAGAGCTGCGATCATGGTATAAAAGAGTCGTCCTGCCGAACTGCTGGTATCGATGCTTTCTGAAAGTGAAATGAGATCAGCTTCATGTTGCCGGAAAATTTCAGAGAATTCCAATAATTCTTTAGTGTTCCGGGCAAGCCGGGCTAATTTAGAGAAGATGAGGCCGGTGATAAGCCCTTTTCGAACATCGGCAAGCATACGCTTTGCTTCAGGGTGTTCCATGACAGATTTGCCGCTCACGGCTTCTAGCTTGTAGATATGTGCGATGTTCCATCCTTTAGATTCAGCATACATCCGAGCCCTTTTTTCGTGTACCTCAGGACTATCGTCCTTGACTTGCATTTCGGTGGATACACGTATCCAGATTCCGATAGACTTTGTGTCTTCCATTTTTAATGTACTTTTAATACAAATATACAAGAAATAAAAAAAACGATAAGGGGGGTAAATTTGTAGAAAATGTAAGGGATTCTTATTTTTGATTGGCTAGTGCAGGTGTTTATATGTTATTAATAGAAACAAAAAGGGAACGTAAAATACTAAAAGTAATAGTCAACTAAAAACCGAATAAATTAAAGTAGTTATGAATATATTTAAAAAATATTTAATTGTTTTTGTATTGCTTGCAATAACAAGCTTGCAAGGTTTTGCCCAAACAAAAGCGGTACAACTTAGTATTATAGCATCACCGCCTTACCCATTATATTTAACCGACTATGCTAACACTAGTGGCGAGAAACTAAATGTGCAACTCTTCCTCACGGATCTCAATGCACAACGTGATGTGTATTTAAAATTAACAGTAACGGGTCCGGATATAGAATTCTCTACCAAAGACAACCTGTTTAATCAACCAAGTTATTCATTGGTTGGTGGTGTGCCATATGTGCTCTACCAATCTGACCTTAATTATTACTTTAATTTTAGTAATATTAAAGGTATCTCCTTGCAAAAGTTGTGAAAATGTTATAAAATTGTTTTCTGATAAATATCCAAATATTGAGTTGGAAATAATCAATAATAGTGGGACGCTATCGACTGACTTTTAAATTATGAAACATTGGAAATATAATGAATTAGTTTTTACATTTCAATCGGCATTTCAATCTGCCGTTGATCAACACCTTTCTATATACCAAGCGATAGCAAGTGTTTCAGAAGATTTCTGGTACTTTCCTGAGAATGAGAATGTTGTTCTTAATTTAATCAATCTAATACAAACGATAAAACTTTTTGATGAAAAATTACATTTTATTCATAGGGCAACTGTTGAGATTTTCGAAAAACAAGTTTCATTAATCACAGATGTTTTATTAGAAAAAGAATTGGAGCCCCCAGAAATATTGCTCTTAAAGCAATCAATTGATGATATAAAAGTGAAATTAAAAACTGCTAATATTAT